>JAIRRQ010000039.1 GCA_031255895.1 Methanocalculaceae archaeon | reverse complement strand
TGTGACTTCGTTGTGTATCTCGACAATGATCCATGCAACATCAGCGTCGCAATCGCAGCTGCAGCAGCAAAAATCGTTGCACTCGTCGTGGACATGATTGCAGCGAGCAACGATCCGATAAATATTGCCATAAGTGCAACTCCACTTACTCCCATGACATTGGGATCGAACAACCGCTCTGCAAGTACCAGCAGCACATAGTTACCATCTTCTGCAAATAATTCTTCCATTGGGATCCCTGCAGGGGTCGTTGCGCCTTGGGAAACCATGACAATTGCAATCAACGCAACTATCATCGAAAATAGTCCTGCAATTGCATACATCCCCGAACCAATTATCAGGCCTTGACGAGCTGTTTTTGTATCGCGGGCACACAATATCCGCTGTGTCAACTCGACGGATGCAAGATATCCAAAACCCATGCCCGAAAGGCCTGCAAGCCAGGTAAAGATACCGATCGGATCCACTGTGAACCCTGTCGCAATTGCCCCTGCGCCATCATTCGGCAAAATGTTCCAATAATTCTCCGGTGTTGCCTCGAGCAACGCATCAATTCCGCCCACAAACGCAATACCAATCGGAATCAGAATAATGAGGCCAAGCATAATCATCACAGCTTGAATATTATCTGTGTATACCACTGCGAGCATACCTCCCATATATGTATATAGCACCACAATTAGACCCGAAACAATTGCACAAATCAGCGGATCAAAATCCAGAAAAAGTTTAAAGATCGTTGTCAGTGCAACGATGTTTGCTGCAGTCCATGTAATCATTGAAGGAATGCACATTGCTGTCGCGACCGTCGCACCTCGTTTGCCGAATCGGAGTCGATACATCTCCGACAGAGATGCAATTTTCAGTTTCCGCAGGATTGCACAGAAAAAGATCATCATCAGAACAAGTGTCAGACACGTTGCCCAAGGATCAGCAATCGTGGACACCACATATCCTGTGTATGCTGTTCCGGCCGCTCCTAACAATACGCCGCCACACCAGTTCGTAGCAAATATCGTGCCACCAACCATGAGGGGCCCCACATCCTTATTTGCTATCAGGTAGTCCTCTGCGCTTTTATCCGCTCCCTTACGCTGAACGAAGTATCCGATCGCGATCATTGCTGCCATATAGGTCACAACAATCAACAAAACGAGATTCTTGACGAAAAATTCGCTTATTTCGCTTATTTGTTCTAAACCCATAGACCACACTCCTATTTTGTACTGGGAGGAAATTTACAGGAATACTCGATGTCCAACCCACTTGTGGCAACGCGCGTATTACATTAAGGTAGTTGCCTCCCCGATTTCTTAAAGATGTCTCTCCAAAAAAGCAAGAATAGGTGACAATTGGTATGATCTTTAGAGTTTCAAGTAAAAAGTCCTGGCCTCAAACTGACCAAATTGTGTCTGAAATCCTCATCCTCGTCTTCACAAAAATTTTACGGGTAAAAATGATTCGATAATAAAGAAAACTATTGCGGCAAGACAAAATTCTGTGCCGCGCACGATTGCCTCATTTACACGATAGTAATTTCAACGGTGTCGTAGAGTTCCTGATATGTAAGACCTTCATCGGTTATGGCGACTACCAACATTTCATGAATCATGCTCTGTTTGTTTATAAGATTATTCTGATTGTACTCCCCCTTCCCAATACTAGTTGCATCGCCGATCGTCCTTGTATATGTGAGCCGGTCGCCTGCTTTTATCAAACGTTTGTCAAGACCTTGTTTTTTGCACTGTTCGTTCGTTAAAAATCCAGTTTTTTCGGTTTCATAGGTATATATTGGGATGCGGATCGTGTCGCCTCTTTCAAGGCCTACAATGTTCCCAGCAATCGCATTGTACTCCCCTTTCAGGAACCAGTATGGATTTTTGTGGGTTTTGGTCGGGATCGCGAGTTCCTCGTTGTTTGTGATATCTCCCGCTGTAACAACCGGATCTTCTGTCAAAATGAGCGGAACTGACATCATCCCTGATTTCAGAATCTGATCATACTTCGTTTCATTCGACGTCACCATCACCACATCCCCGATGTACATCGTGAACTCAACGGCGACATTGTCACCTACCTGTATTTGTCTCGAAGGAGGCGTTTCAATACAGCCTGCGGTGAACGTAAGACTGCAAAGTAAAAAAACAACAATAGCTGTTGCGAGATATCTCATGCGAAGTGTATCAGATGCTATCTATTAACTAATTTATGGAAACAGAAAAAAGAGAAAATCATCTGATCGTTGTTGTTGATACGCATTTCGGTAGTTCTATCATAAACTCGTGCATCTTTGGATTTGTCAGAAACAGGGATTACAATGGAATGTTGAAGATAGCAACTTTGCAGTCATCTATATTGTTATGTATCATCGTCAGCACTGTAGCAGCTGTTGCGTATTTCATATCAGTCTGAAATATCTCAATATCTATTTGAATTGATGATAATGATAATTGATACAACAACAAGTATTAATTTAATATCTCCTATTCATAGCTTACACATCACACAAGACATATACTTGAGTGTTCTTTTCTTATATTGAGGAATTGCTACCCCATCATTAATCAGGTTTCCCGATCAATAATACACCACATCCTATACACAAATAACATTTTGAGGATTTGCACATACAATGGCAGAGGAAATATCCCAAGCACAAATTGAAAAAGATAAAGCGCGAAAACGATACGAATTCAAAAAATCTCTTGAAAAATTGGAAGAAAAGGAAGGATCCGGTACTGAGTTAATCTCATTGTACATCCCACCTGATAAACAAATTTATGATGTTACCGCGCACCTTCGTGATGAGTACGGGCAGTGTGCAAACATAAAAAGCAAACAGACACGGACAAATGTACAGAGTGCGCTCTCTTCAATTCTCGCACGCCTCAAGTACTATAAAATGCCACCAGAGAATGGCATGGCAGTCTTCTGTGGTGCGATCAACGTTGGTGGGGACAAAACCGATCTTGAATCCATCATCGTCGAACCACCGGAAGCAATCCGTACCTACAGCTACCGATGCAGTTCCAACTTCGAGCTCGAACCTTTCAAGGCAATGCTCGATGATAAATTCGTCTACGGTCTGTTGGTTATTGATCGCCGAGAGGCATACTGGGGCTTTCTGCGCGGAACTCACATCGAACCTATCAACGGAGCAACTTCGACCGTTCCCGGAAAACAGAGAAAGGGCGGTCAATCAAGCGTCCGTTTTGAGCGTCTCAGATTGATAGCAATTCATGAATTTTACAAAAAAGTCGGCGAACGTGCATCTGAGGTATATTTAGCGGAACCGAACTTTTTTGAAAAATTCAAGGGAGTATTAATCGGTGGTCCAATGCCAACCAAAGAAGAATTTGCTGACGGTGACTTCCTCCACCATGAGGTAAAAAAACGGATCATTGGCCTTTTTGATGCTTCATATACCAATGAATTTGGTCTCCGTGAATTGGTGGACAACGCACAGGATGCCCTTCGCGGTGTTGACATCATGGATGAAAAGAAGGAGATGATGCGATTTTTCAAGGAACTCATCAAAGAAAACGGATGCACCGCATATGGTGAAGAAAGTGTCCGTGCCAATCTTGAGGCCAAGGCTGTTGACACCCTTCTCCTCTCGGAAAAATTACGCAAAGCTCGACTGACGATTGAATGTGGTAACTGCGATTATCAAGAAATAAAAACCTTGCAGGTTGAAGCGGGAAAAAAATTTAAAGATCTGCCCTTCGGTCACTGTCCGCAATGCCAGTCTCCACTCTACCTCGCGGATGAAACAGATATTGTCGAAGAACTAACCAAACTCGCAGATATGTCTAACACTCGCGTTGAAATCATCTCCGATGACTTCGAAGAAGGCTCCATGTTTTTCAGTGCGTTTGGAGGAATTGCTGCAGTTCTGCGATATTCTACGGGAATGTAGCTATCATGTATCGAAAGTATATTCAAAAAGTAGAATATCTTCTCCGTGAAATAACGGGAGAAGATGACGTACTGCTTACAAACGGAGGCGATCATGCAGACGTTGCATCGACGATTGCATTC
>JAIRRQ010000097.1 GCA_031255895.1 Methanocalculaceae archaeon | reverse complement strand
TTTTGGCTGGATCTGTTCTGTACCCCACTACCGGTGGTATTTGGTGCAGTGTAATATTTTAGAGCAGTGTTCTGCAAGGGAGGTAAACAAGTACGCCTGATCTAAATTCTTTCCCGCAGCAAACGTTCCATGTCCTCTCGCAACGACAACATTTGCACTGTGCAGTTCTTTTGCAACGGTGTTTGCCAATTCTTGCGTCCCGGGTGCTCCGTCCACTACGGTAATGGAAGGTGCAAGCATTTTCCCTTCGTTGTCGATGGTGAGTATTTCATCCTCTACTTGGAGAGAGAGTGCGACGGCATGGACTGGATGGGCATGTACAACTGCTGCATGTTGTTCTGTTGCATTGTAAATTGCGGTGTGTACCCGCCATTCAGAGGATGCCCCTGGTGTGACTCTGCCGTTCAAAGGCATAAGTACTGTTTGTGCCGGATCTGCATCAAGGTAGGAACCGGTGTGGGTGATAAAGTAGCCGTCGGTGTAGCGCGCGCTCATGTTCCCGAAGTTGCCGCTGACGAGATGTTCTGTGAAGAGTCGTTTTCCAATGCGAGAAAAATCGGAAAAAATTTTCTGGTCTGTCATGTATGAGATTATATTTCCAGGAGTTGCTATTTTTAATGTGGTACTCGTCTATCTCATTTACGGTGGATGGACAAACAACAAAAACAGACTATTCCCGTGTCAGAGGTTCAGTCCCTATCAATCGCACGAGAATGGCTTTCTGCGCGTGCAGGCGATTTTCTGCCTGATCCCACACGCTGCTCTGCATTGAATCGATCACATCATCCGCGATCTCCTCTCCACGATGGGCTGGTAGACAGTGCAGGACGATTGCGTCCGGAGCGGCGCGTTTGAGAAGTGGCATGTCAAGACAAAAACCGTCAAAATCATCTAGCTTCATGTCTTTAATGTTCTCCTCGCCCATAGAGATCCATGTGTCTGTGTAGATTGCGTTGGCATCAGCTGCCGCTTTTTTCGGATCATCGTATTTCAAAATTTTTCCACCATTCTCCTGTGAAAACCGAATGGCGGTCGGATCTGGTTCGTAACCCTTCGGTGTTGCAACCGCGATCTCCATCTCGGTCTGAACAGAGGCCATGATCAGTGAATTGCAGACGTTGTTGCCGTCACCGATCCAGGCTACCCGCAGGCCGTTCAGATCCCCGAATTTCTCCTTGAGTGTGAGGGAATCAGCTATGATCTGACAGGGATGTTCCCTGTCGGATAGTGCATTGATTACTGGGATGGATGCATACTTTGCAAATTCAGTGATAGTCTCGTGTTTGTAGGTTCGCATGATTGCACCGTGGACATACCGAGATATAACTCGCGCGGTGTCAGCGATTGTCTCCCCGCGTCCGAGCTGTGTGTCTCGCGAGTTCAGATACAGAGCGTGTCCTCCGAGATCATACATGCCAACGTCAAAGGAGATACGAGTCCGTGTCGATGCCTTCTCAAAGATCATTGCCAGTGTTTTTCCGGCGAGCAGCGGATGATGAATATCTGCATATCGCTGACGTTTCAGCTGTGCAGCGAGCACTAGAATGTCGTTGTATTCTTCGCACGACAGATCTGTAATCGAGATAAAGTCCCTTTTCATCCTCGTAGCTCTTTCATGTGTTCGACTCTTTTCGCAAGTAGTGCCTCCGTTCCGATGTCGGTTCGGTGGCGAACATTGCCGGTGACTCCTTGACATGCAGTTTCTGCTGCAGCCTCCGCCTCGGCAAGATCGGCCCCGACACCAACAAAAGCTATTGTTCGAGAAGTCTGCGTCTTCAGGATCCCCTCTTCCTCAATCACGTTTGCGTAGTATAGAATGGCATTTTCATGTGGTTCGAGAATGATTGGATCACCTGCATGCGGATATTCGGGATAGTCTCTCGGCACGATGTACTTGCAAACTGTCGCCTGTTTTTTGAATGAGATATCTGCAGGCGTCAATGATCCTGATATGATATGCTCTGCAATCGTCACAAAGTCTGAGTCGAGAAGTGTTAATACATTCATCGCCTCTGGATCTCCAAATCTTGCATTGAACTCAATGACTTTTGGTCCGTCTGCCGTGTTCATAAATTGACCGTACAGTACCCCCTTGTAAGGGCAGCCCTCCTTTGCAAGAGCCGCAATGGTTGCCTCCATGATTGCAAATGCTTTCGCGTAATCCTCATCTGTTACGAATGGAAATGTGTGATCGGCAAGTGTGTAGGAACCCATGCCACCTGTATTCGGGCCTTTGTCTCCCTCAAATGCACGCTTATGATCCTGTACTAGTGGCATCGGAACAAGTGTCTTTCCGTCTACGAATGCCATCAGTGTGAATTCCTCACCAAACAATCGTTCTTCAAGGATGATTGTTTGATTGTCAAGCGTCATCGCGTAGGAGATTGCTCCTTCACGATCAACCTGCTCACCCATTACCTTTACGCCTTTACCACCGGTAAGACCAGTTGGTTTTACCACAAGATCACCTGGGTAGGATCTGATATACTCGGCAGCCTCTTTTGAGGTTGTGCAGAGTTTGTAGGTAGGACAACCATCGATTTCGTGTTTTTGCATCAAATTTCTGCAAAACCCCTTGTCTGTTTCAATGCGTGCGGCTGCCTTCGACGGACCAATGCACCCGATACCTGCTGTGGCCAGCACATCGGAGGCACCTGCTGCAAGCGTAGCTTCTAAACCGATGACCGCATATTTGATATTTTGTTGTTTTGCAAATGCGAGGACTGCACCGACATCTGTCTCTGGATGAATGAGCACCTCACGGCACAGTTTTGCAATTCCTGGGTTTTTTTTCCCCATCACGCAGTACAAATCTGTATTAGTATTCTTCGACAGTGCGAGTGTGATTGCGTGTTCTCGTCCACCACCACCCACAACGAGTATTCTCACGTTCATATCTACCTCCTATCCAGCAAAAAACTCAGTGGTTTAAGAGTTCACTTGCTCTCACTAGTGAATGCAGATTCACTCCGTCTGCTGCAAGTAGTGTTTCTGCACCGTTGTCGCGATCAACCACTACAACGATCGAATCAACCATGGCGCCTGCTTTGCGTAGTTCGTCAATACCGTACTTTGAGGATCCGCCAGACGTTGTTACGTCCTCTATTAAGAGAACGTTCTTTCCGGAGACATCTCCGATGATCATCTGGTTTTTTCCGTGATCCTTTGCCGCTGCTCGGATGATTGCACATGGTTTGCCGCTTGCAAGCGACACGGCAACCGCGAGTGGGACTCCTCCCACGGCAACACCTGCGATTACGTCAAAGGTGTATTGTTCGGCAACCATCTTTGCAATTTTTCCGAGTAGTATGGGCTGCATGATCGCTCTTTTCACATCAATATAGTATTTGCTTCTTGCACCAGAAGCGAGCGTAAAATCACCAAATTCCACGGCTTTATATTGTATTAACAGATTTAATATCGAATTTTCCATGATTTTCGTAAGACCTCTGACAAAATATTGTATACTACTGAATGTTGAAAAGCATTAAGTATTTCCAGTATCTGATCTTGAACCTAATTTTGTTTATCGTTAAACTCTGTTCTGTTACGTATTTTTTGTCATGAATCAAATTTGAGTCAGTTATGTATGCTGAATACACACTATCTATCTAATTAATTTATTTACACTTCATGTAAAAATTTCCAAATGAAATAACAACCATCCGAATCATCCCTTGTGAGAAGAAAAAGGAGGGATTGATTACCATGGCACTTGTTTGATGCCGATCAGGTAACCAATGATGTTTGCCCCGCGGTGAAGGAGCGGTGTCCAGATAAGAATTGCAACAAAGATCCAGATGGTGACGTTTGTAGTCATCCATTGCCAGGCAAAAATTGCCAGAATTGCAAGAGATCCAACTACTAAATCATATATATCTGCGATCGGCCACTTTTCTCCTCGTTCCCTTCCTGCGCGGCGTTTAAAAAAGCTCTTTACTACGTCACCAAGAAGAGCGCCAGTGGCAAGAGTTGTTATTGTTATGATAGTATGTTGCGGTAGCCAATCCCAATGAAATGTTTGTACGAAAAACATTTGCAGGAGTCCAAAGAGGATTCCAACAACAATTCCTCCAATGATGCCATGCCATGTTTTTCCATCCCCGAGGTATCTGCACCCGTTTTTTGTACATTTCCCAAAGTCAATTGGGGTACCACCTCCGAATGGAACCGCTCCTGCATTTGCGGTATATGCAGGCACCATAATCCAGAGCGCTACGGTGAACGTCATCAAAATAGCAAAAATTGTCTCTATTATCATTTGATCACACGATCCATAATTTATTTAATGGAAAGCAGAAAGATATAATGGCTTACATTCTGGCGGTGTGATCCGTCTATTATCAAGGAGATTTGCCAGATCCATGAAAATCATCAAAAAAACAAAAAGCATGTGTCCGGTCTGCGAAAAACTGCTCCCCGCAATTGTTACTGAGGAGGATGGGGCTGTCTGGATTCGTAGAACATGCCCGGAGCACGGTGAACTGCGATATCTCTACTGGTTAGATGCAGAGATGTATCATCGGTTTGAACAATATGATCGTGAAGGTCGCGGTGTTTACAATCCGAATACCAATACTTCTGGTGAGTGTACCCAACGCTGTGGATTGTGTGCCCATCACAAATCAGGCACACTTCTCGCGAATATTGATCTTACAAATCGCTGCAATCTGGATTGCGATTTCTGTTTCGCCAATGCCCATGCATGTGGATATATATATGAGCCAACTTTTGACGAGATTGTTTCAATGCTTGAATTGCTCAGAAGTGAGGAGCCTGTTCCCTGCCCGGCGGTGCAGTTTGCCGGTGGCGAGCCAACGATGCGTGAGGATCTAACTAATATCATCAAAAAGGCCAAAGAACTCGGATTTTTGCAGGTGCAGATGGCATCAAACGGTGTCAAGCTCGCACGCGATCCAGAACTTGCCAAAGAATGGAGGTCTGCTGGCCTTTCAACAGTGTATCTACACTTTGATGGCACCTCAAAAGATACTAATCCGCTTTTGGAAAAAACTAGTCTTCCGGCGATTGAAAACTGCCGGAAAGCAGGTCTTGGCATTGTTCTTGTGCCGACTATCATCAACGGTAAAAATGATCATCAGGTGGGTGACATCATCAAGTTCGCTGTAAAGAATATTGATGTGATTCGCGGCATCAACTTTCAGCCTGTATCTTTTACCGGTGCTGCCAAAAATGATGATGTGGAGAGGGAGCGTGTCACCGTTCCAGATCTTGTCAAACGCATAGAAGAACAAGTTGGTGGTGTGTTAAAATCGTCTGATTTTTACCCGGTTCCGTCAATGATGGCTGTTTGCGATCTGATTGAGTCCTACACAGGCAAAGCACAGATTATGTTCTGTGCTCATCCACACTGTGGTGCTGCGACCTATGGTTTCGTCAACGAAAATGGTGATCTTGTTCCAGTCAACCGACTTATTGATGTTGATAAATTCTTGACCGAAGTTGCAAGAATGGCTGAAAAATTCCGAAATGCGGGAAAAACTGGTAAATATCTTGCAATGGTCGCTGGTATTAACAACACGCGAAAGATTGTAGAAAGGGACGAGATTGAGGGCATTAAGATTGATATGAATAAGATGATCTACGATGCTCTCATAAAGCACGATTATCAGACAATTGGACAATTCCACAAAAATGCGCTGTTCATCGGAATGATGCACTTCATGGATTACTTCAACTACGACACCGATCGTGTTGAACGGTGTTGCATCCACTATACAAC
>JAIRRQ010000082.1 GCA_031255895.1 Methanocalculaceae archaeon | reverse complement strand
AACGGCGCTAGCTTGAGGGGCTAGTCTAGTAGTAGTTCTTGGGTTCGAATCCCATCCCTCGCACTCAACGTCTATTTTTCCAAAATTATGCTAATTATTTTTGATTCTTTTGTCTGATTAATATTTACAAATATTTCAAGTTTCGGGGAATTAGATCAAATAATTCGTTCCAGGTGTTTGAGAACGAGATCTGTTTGTTCCGTGTTTGTTGATCTGTTGGGGTGTTTTTGCGTTAATCATTCTGTCTGTGGATATTCAATTGGCATCTCTTCATTGTGTATGAGTTCGCGATCACAGTCGTAGTTGTTGAGACGTCATTAGTATATTCGTTAGTGTGGTGAGGTTTGCTAGTGCTTGTGTTTGGTATTTACTACACCCTTTGAGTACGGATAGTAAAAAATCTGCAGACCTGATTTATGTAGATGATGCTATTTCAAAACTGTTTTTCCATGAACGACAACAGAATTTTTTATGTAGACTCTAGTGTCATAAAACCGTTTGCAGTAATTATACCTGTATCGCGTACGGTTGGCCATTCCATTAATGTAGTAATTAGAATTTTACTAATTTCAGCGTGTTTTTCGGAAAAAATATTCTATTCTGACATCCGTATTCTGCCGTGAAGTTCGCTGCATTACAGGGAACTCCCACTTGAATGCATTTCTCCACCGCATATGCGATAATCTACAAAATCGCATCTACGTTGTCCTGTCTAACTGGATCAGCGGAAAAATCCGTTTGGAAAATCATCAATCGAGCAGTCTGAGGTGACGCGAAAACCATTCATGGAAACTATCAACTCCTTCTCAAGATTGATAGTTCTTGCCACATATATTGTCTTGTGCGTATTTAACTCGAAAGAAGCAAATGCCGGTTTCCAGTCTACATAACTTTCGAAAATAAACATCAGAAAATTTTTTTCATGTATTGGTTCATATTCTCTAAAAAAAGGTCAAATAAGCGGCTCTGGGGTACTTCCCATATCGATTATGGGAATGGGTATATTCTTCACCAATATTTGCTGGTTTGTTTCAATTAATCGCTCCATAATTAGCATTTTTCCAGCCTTTGAAGTGGCAAAGACAGGTACTTCAACCCCTCCCTGCACCAGTGCTACGGATGCGACCGCCTCACGCACGTGCTTTGACGCGCAGGAGAAGATCAGATCCGACACCTTCGTTAACCGCAACGCATCTTCAAGTGACGTCACTGAGGAAGTATGTACTACAATTATCAGTGTGTCTGGATATTTTTCTCGAATCTTTTCGGCAATTTCGTGCTGAAATCCAGCAATTGTCACCGCGATACGTGTCAACCCCATCTCCTTTGTCTTGGCAAGACCGGCAAGTGCATCCATTGCAGCCGTTTGCGGATTGAGTACAATGCCCCCTTCTGCTTCGATGCGTGCAATGACCTCTAGATGCGGGGTGGTGGAAACCAGACCTGACATCCTGCCACCAATACCTTGCACCATTTCAGGTGTTCGAACAATTACAGTTCCCGCCCCATCACAAACGATGACTGCCGCCTCTAGTGTCCCTGTGCGAAGACCAGTGCTCATCAGTTCGGATGCACCAAAGAGCACGAACGTCTCCTCGTCAAGAATTCCGCGTTCTCTAGTGCACATGCCGAATCGTTGAATACGCGCCGAAATATTTGCGGCAACTCCTTCACGTGTGATCGGATCTACTGAGTTGTCAAATCGTTTTGCAACTGGGCAGGATCTTATCTTCGGTTGGCCGATTTCGGCGACGACACCATCACGAATGATCACACGGGTCATTCCAACTGCTTCAATAACATGCTCATCAGCCATAGGAATCACATAAGTGGTTAATAGATATGATTTTTAAAAAACATAAACTAGTTACATAATGGTATAGTGCTGGGAATTGAATGTAGACATCGGTTTTGGAGATTATTCTGATAATACGTTTTCAAATGCTGTTTCAGTTCAATATCCATTTATCTGAACTAATCCGATATTCGAATTCGTACATTTTAATCGGTTCTTTGATTACGTTTTTGTTTGTGACGATCACGGTGATTTCATGACTCTATTCTCTGTTAGAGGTGATGATTTCGATATTTTGCATTTCGGGAATTGTGTAACGATTTTTGCTATACCTCTCACTGTTCTGAAAATATGGAGATGAATTACCTTTGATTCTGATATCATAGCTGTTGTCATCTCACCTTTGCTTGTCTCTGTTCGAAATCATGTGTTTCCGATTCTTGTTTAACATAGCACAGATCGAACTACAAGTCGAATTTGAAAATATTGACTTAGAACTCCGCTGATTCCATGATTTAGCGTGCTTCCTATTGCCATTGTTCTTGATTCTATTCTTTATAGGTGTTTGTGCTCATGCTACAAGGTGTTGGAGTGCTTCGGTGATATGCAAAATATTGCAATAAATGTTGTGTTCATCAATAAATTATTCGTTTTGCCTACCCGATCCCCGGTACGTTCATTTTCATAATTTTTCACCACAATCTTTGTTTCATTTTAGTGCGGTGTGACATACTTTCATGGCAGTTGCGGCATCACTGTGGTGATGGAAATCTATTTTATCAATCAGCGATAGAACTCACTCATAATATGACTGCAGGTTTTTTTAACAGATTTACTGCGAAGAAGCCATGGATTGTGGCGAGCATTCCCCCTCCTGTTACTGGACACGGAGCTGGGATGAATGTTCCTGAATACAAATTGAAGCCGTATTTCATAGTTGCATCTGTTGAGATGGGAAATACGACTACAAAATGTATTCTTACCGGAACCGATCTGGAGGAGGGAAGATCCTATGTCATCAACAAAACCGTTTCGATGAGCCGTGATGTTCGTCCTCCCAAACCAGGAGAGGAGGTGTTTGGCACCACGCTTGACGGGACCGAACTGACTCGCGAGTCCGTGACAGAACTGGTGCGGGATACTCTAATTAAATGCCACCGCGATGCAAACCTGAGTATCAAAAGCGATCTTGATTTCGTAGTCAGAAGTACCGGTGTCGTCGCTGCGATGGACTCTCCTGATCAAGTGGGTGATTTCATCGTGTCCCTTGCCAACGGTTGTCTTGAAGCGGGTGTTCAACCCAAAAAAATGACACCCCCTATGGGAAAGGATAATCTTCCATCCAAATTACGTGATTTCAGCTTTGCCGATCGGTTAGTTTTCACTGGAGCCGTGGCTGGTGTTACACCGCCTGCTGGAGCATCAGGTGTGGAAATGGTCGCAAATGAGATGGAAGGTGAACTCGCAATGGCTGGTATCAAAGAAGGAGCAAAATGGACGCCTGTCGACTTCCGAACTCCCTGTATTTCGATGGATTTTGGTACAACACTTGATGGCCGTATCACGAGTGATGTTGATCCGAATGCAGAAAATCCTTTTGCCAAAACCATCGGCAACTTTTGTGGTCTCGCTGGCGCAATTCCCGATGCCATTATTCGTGGTACCGGCTTCGTGGACAAGAAAAAAGGAACAGCACTTGACCTTTTTGACGAAAATTGCAGATCTGTGACAAATCGCGCAACCAAAAAGGCAATGCCGTATGTGGAGCGATGTTTTGATCTGCTTGACATCTCCGAAGTCCCCCCCAATCGCAAACACTTCGGTAAAGTACCGGTCTGTGCAGATGTTGCGAAATCATCTGGTATTTATCTTTTTGGTGTGGATGTTGGTCACGACGGTGACAGAATTTTGGAACTAGAGGCGATCGGTACTGAACTCGCAAAAAGCGAGAACAAAGAGACAATTCGTGAGGTGATTGATCGGTTGTGTGCGGCAATTGCGCTTCAGATAATTGATCTCTGCAGCGAGCGCGAACTTCTCCCACCGAACAGCTCAATTGGATTCACCGGCCGTGCTATCATATCCGGCAACAAGCCGCAGTATATTCTGGATGGTGTTGCCGAACGCGATATCTACGATGAACCTGTGGCCCATCTAGTGTTTGTGGATGATGGTCTGGCGCGCGGTGCAGCACTAATGGGCAGGTGCATGAACAGTCTTGGTCACCCTAAATGCCCGATTGGTGGCATTCGCGGTGGAAAGTGTATTATGGCCAAACGTCAGATGATTGGAAGGTAAGTTGATAATGATTGATGCAGATAATGTGGATCTGGTTGTCCCTCCTGGAACACCCCGCACGATTATTCGAGAAATTGCTCTCAATTTTGAGGTTGAGATGGTTACCGTAACGCGACCACTGAACTATGCAAATATGGTCAATGAAGAACGTGAACTGATTGCATTTCGTGGCAGACCCGAAGCGGTCAAAAAAGTAGAAATGTTTCTTTTGGAGAAACTTAGAGAATTTATTGACAGCTGAATATAATCATCAAAACAATTGTATACCTCTTTTTTATATTTTTATATGACATTTTTCGATGTACTGGTAAATTCTGGTCGTGTTGTTTTGTTGCATTACCTGCATGTTGGATGAACCACCTCATTGGAATTGTGAACCAAATTCACCTCCTTTCATGGTTAATGGTTAAATCAAGTTCCATGATAGTCACGGAATGTATCCTGGATTCA
>JAIRRQ010000056.1 GCA_031255895.1 Methanocalculaceae archaeon | reverse complement strand
AACACCGACGATCATCCAGTGTACTGGAAGGATCACTGCGTTGAATTGTGCAGCGGCTTTGTGGAATCCATTGGAGGGAATCTCACCAATCTCACTTTTAAGGAAAATCCATGGTTCGGCGGCGGAAATGCTGGTGCAAGTGTCGAGGTTTTGATGGGTGGGCTTGAGGTTGCAACACTCGTATTCATGAACCTCTCACGGAAGAATTCCGGCAAGCCTCAGATCATAATCGACGGCAAGGACTACTATGAGATGCCACTCCAGATTGTGGATACCGGATATGGTCTTGAACGATTTGCCTGGGCGTCGCAGGGAACGCCGACAGCGTATGGCGCAGTCTTTCCTGAAATGATTCCTCGTCTTCTTAACGCTGCAGGTATGGAAAATTATCTCGACAACCAGGAGTTTGCACACATTCTCGGTATGAATGCAAAATTCGCGGGACTTATGGATATTCGCGGCGAAAAATTGCACGATCTCCGGCGGAAGGTAGCTGATGCAACTGGTGCCCCCATCGCAAAGCTGGAAGAGATGATTGTTCCGATGGAAAACATCTACGCACTCTGCGATCACACTCGCTGTCTTGCCTATATGCTCGGTGATCTAATCGTCCCTTCCAACGTCCGCGAAGGATATCTTGCACGTCTTGTTTTGCGCCGTAGCATCAGAATGATGCAAGAGGCAGGCGTTGATGAAGATCTCGGCGATCTTGTAGTGACCCATATGGAGAAAATTGGCCTATCTCAATTTGAGCAGGATCCCTCAATTGTCCGTGAGATCATTAATCATGAGATCGAGAAGTACGATGCGACCATTGAGCGTGGAACTCGTATCGTGCAGCGTGTTGGCCATACTTATGTCAAGAAAAATCAACAGATCCCGCTTGAAGAACTAGTCACACTCCACAACTCACACGGTATTCCGATCGATCTGATGAGTAGAATTCTGATCGATGTAGGTGCACGGTTCGAAATTCCCGACGATTTTGACTCACAAATGGCAGAGATATATTCGGAAAACGAGGGAATTAAGCAAGAATCTCAACCTTCAAAGTATACGGAGCGTATTGCAGGTATGCCTGTGACTCGCAGGAGCTACTATGAACGCCCGATCGACATGGAGTTTGAAGCAACAATTGTGGACATCTTTGATGACTACGTTATTCTCGATCACACGCTGTTCTACCCGGAAGGTGGAGGTCAACCGTCCGATACCGGAACGTTTGTCACGATTGATGCAATGATTCGCGTTGATGAAGTAGTTGTGTTTAGCGACGTGATTCTCCATAAAGTACGTGGTCCTGGACTCAAACGTGGTGATCGGGTGAAGGGTGTCGTTGATGAAGAGCGCCGCTGGGCGCTCATGCGTCATCACTCTAGTACCCACGTCATTCTCTGTGCGACAAAGGAGGTCCTTGGTCCTCATATTCACCAGGCAGGATCGCAGCTCTCAACCGATATCGCCCGACTTGATATCAGGCACTACACACATATCACACCAGAACAACTCAAACAGATCGAAATTGTGGCAAACCGTCTGGTAATGGAGAACCTGCCGATCATGATCAGGATGGAAAGTCGTACAAAGGCCGAACAAAAGTTCGGGTTCTCTCTGTATCAGGGTGGTGTTCCTCCGGGTAAAGAGCTGCGCATTGTTCAGATGGGAGCTGAGACACAGGCTTGTGCGGGAACGCACTGTCAGAGTACTGGTGAAATAGGTCCTATTAAACTCCTACGTCTTGAGCATGTTCAGGATGGTGTGGAACGTGTCGAGTTCGCTGCAGGATTTGCTGCACTTGATGCAATGCAACACATTCAAATGTTTTTGAGTACCTCTGCCAATATACTGTCTGTACAAACTGAAAATCTACCTAGTTCTGTTAAGCGGTTTTTCATCGAGTGGAAGGATCAACGTAAAGAGATAGAACGTCTACAGGCAAAGATTGCGGAATTGGAACTTTCTCGTTTGGAGGGTGTTGTGGTGAACGGCGTTGAAATCGTCATCGAACAAGTGAATATTTCGCGTAAAGAGCTTGTTGTGATTGCTGGAGCAATTGCAGATCGCGGTGGTGTTGCGGTGTTGATTACGACTGTTGATGGTATTGGTGTTGTTGCAGCATCTGGCGTCACTGATAAAATCCACGCAGGACAGCTTGTTTCGGCGGTTTGCATTGAACTTGGTGGTAAAGGTGGCGGTAAAGAAAATCTTGCGCAAGGTGCAGGTAGTGATGCTTCAAAGATTGCGGATGCGATCGCAAAGGCCGATGATTTCATTAGAGCACAACTCTAATTCGAAATTGTTTTCTGATGAAATTTGTGTTCTGCTCTGGAAATTGGATGATTTTTTGTATTTTTGTGATGAATGTGTGCAGAGGTAATGTGGTAAGTGATCTTTTTTTCACAAAAATTTCGAAAGAATGGTCACATGTGTTTTTTGAGAGTGGGATGTGCAATTGTGATGAGATAACATACGATCCGTCGTGTGTCTTTGGAAATATTCAACAAATACAAACTTCGAAAAGGATTCTGTTGTTCTGTTCATATTTGTTATGAACGTGACGAAAATATATCTGACGGAACATCGCCATATGCGACTTGGGAGTTATCGAATGCACCTGAGAAAAAGATAATTTCTCATGTAAAGATGAATCTAGTCGTCAAAAAATATCAGTGATCTCTATTTCATCACTGATGACGTTGGTCATAAACAATCACATACTCTTTTTCCTTCCAAACCAACCCCTCACTTTCAATACCTTAGCCCTCTAATAAGAGAAGTATTATTAAATCTGAAATTGCGGAGACGCAAGAGTGAAGTATGTAGTTGTAACCGGCGGTGTGATGAGCGGCCTTGGCAAAGGCATCACCGCTGCGTCTATCGGACGCATTCTCATCAACAGAGGCTACCGCGTAACCTCTGTCAAGATCGATCCGTACTTAAACATTGATGCTGGCCTCATGAATCCAGCCCAACACGGTGAAGTCTTCGTCTTAAAGGATGGGGGAGAGGCTGATCTCGATCTTGGAAATTATGAGCGATTTCTCGACATTGAACTCACCAGCGATCACAACCTGACTACTGGAAAGATCTATTCTTCCGTTATTCAGAAAGAACGTCATGGTGACTATCTTGGAGCAACTGTCCAGATCATTCCCCACATCACTGATGAGATCAAAGGCAGGATCAAACATGCCGCGGAGAATTGGACTGACAAAGACGGAAGTCATGCAGAGATCTGCATTGTTGAAATTGGTGGGACGGTCGGAGATATTGAAAGCATGCCATTTTTGGAGGCTGTTAGACAGATGCACTGGGAATGTGGAAACGGAGACTTCGTTCTCGTTCATGTGACCCTTCTTCCGACAGATACTATGGGCGATCTCAAAACCAAACCAACGCAACATTCCATCAAAGCACTGCGAGAACTCGGTTTGGAGGCAGATCTTATCGTCGGCAGAAGCACCCTACCAATCTCGCTATCCACCAAACGTAAAATATCCTCCTTCTGCGACGTTGATGTCTCTGCCGTCATCAGCGCAACAACTGCTTCAGACACATATTTCGTTCCGATGGAGCTGGAAATGGAAGGAATGGCTGATGTTCTCTTGCCGCTTTTAAAACTCTCTTCTGAAAAACCGGACAACAGTTGGTATTCACTCGTCTCTCGTGAGTACACCAATCGCATCAGAATAGGTATCATCACCAAATACGGGGTAGAAGATGTTTACATCTCTATCAAGGAAGCGCTCAAGCATGCAGGTCGCCAACTCTCGACTGAGGTCGTTATTGAATGGCTCGATGCAGAGCAGTACATCATCCAGGATCTTGCCGACCTTGACGGTATTCTTATCCCTGGTGGATTCGGTAATCGAGGCATTGAAGGAATGATCAGTGCAATCACCTATGCCCGCGAACACAACAAACCTCTGCTTGGTCTGTGTCTCGGGTTCCAACTCTCCGTTATCGAATTCGCCCGTAATGTCGTCGGATATTGCGATGCAACCAGTGTCGAGATGGGCGAAGGAACACCAATAATCGATCTCCTACCTGAACAGGATGGTGTCGACGATCTAGGTGGCACGATGCGACTCGGCGATTACTCAGTTCAACTCACGGCAGATTCGCGACTCGCCAAACTCTACGGTGCGACTGAAGTGATCGAGCGCCATCGTCATCGTTACGAGGTAAAACCAGAATATATCGATGAAATTGAGGCGAAAGGTCTGCGATTTGTAGGAAGAAATGGACAACGCATGGAAGTTCTAGAACTTCCGGATCATCCATACTTTGTTGCAACCCAGTTCCACCCTGAGTTCAGATCTCGCCCGACTCAACCTTCGGCACCATTCATCGGTTTTGTGAAAGCTAGTCTTGCAAATCAAACATGGAGAGAGTAACCCATGGAATCTATTCTTGTACTTGATTTTGGTGGCCAGTACAATCAACTGATTGCCCGTCGTGTCCGCGAGGCTAATGTTTACTGTGAGGTGAAACCATATACGATATCGCTCGACGAGATCATTGCCGGAAATTACATGGGTATCATCTTCACCGGCGGTCCTGCTTCCGTGTATACAGAGGATGCTCCTCGTGTGGATACTAATATTTTTTCACTTGGCGTTCCTATTTTTGGCATATGTTATGGCGCGCAACTTATCGCATTTACACTCGATGGGAGAGTTTCTTCCGGGGCAGAAACTCTCACCCGCGAGTATGGTAAGACGCCATTGACTCTCATGGAAAGCGAACTTTTTATCGGAATCTCGAGGGAAACTTCCTGTTGGATGAGTCATGGCGACTATATCTGTGAACTTCCTACTGGGTTTTATGCTATCGCAACGACTCGCAACTGTCCATTTGCTGCGTTTGAAAATCCGAACAAAAGGATTTATGCAGTCCAGTACCATCCGGAAGTGCTTCATACACCTGATGGCATGGCGATGATCAGGAATTTTCTGTATGACGTCTGCGGCTGTACCGGAACGTGGAAGATGTCATCGTTCGTGGACAACATGGTTACCCATCTGAGGGAACATATTGGTGCCGAAAAAGTCCTTTGTGCGCTTTCAGGTGGTGTAGACTCGTCTGTTGCCGCTGTCCTTGTTCATAAAGCCGTTGGCAAACAGCTTACCTGCATCTTTGTGGATCATGGGTTGTTGCGTAAAAACGAGGGGGATGAGGTCGAGAAACTCTTCAGAAACCAATACGACATCAATTTGATCCGCGTGAATGCAAAGGAGAGATTTCTCACAAAACTCGTGAATGTCTCTGATCCTGAAAAAAAACGTAAGATTATCGGTGAGGAATTTATCCGTGTATTTGAAGAAGAAGCAAAAAAGATTGGTAAGGTTTCCTTTCTTGTGCAGGGTACTATTTACCCGGACGTGATCGAATCTGGTACTGGAAACGCGATGATCATCAAGAGCCACCACAATGTCGGTGCTCTCCCTGATCGCGTGAATTTCGAGGAGATTGTTGAGCCACTTCGCACCCTTTTCAAGGACGAGGTACGTGTTGTAGGGGTGGAACTTGGTATCCCAGAATATCTTGTATGGCGTCAGCCATTTCCGGGTCCAGGACTTGCTATCCGTGTGGTTGGCTCTCTCACCAAAAACAAGCTTGATATTCTCCGTGATGCGGATGCAATCTTCTGTGAAGAGGTTGTAGCCGCTGGTATGGGTCGCACCATCAGCCAGTACTTTGCAGCTTTAACAAACATGCGCAGTGTAGGTGTCATGGGTGATGAGCGTACCTATGATTACGCAATTGTGCTGCGAGCGGTCACAACGATGGATTTTATGACCGCAGATTGGGCGAAAATTCCATATCCTGTGCTAGAAAAAATATCTAATAGAATCATCAATGAGGTTCGCCACGTTAATCGTGTTTTTTATGATATCACGAGCAAACCCCCAGCAACCATCGAATATGAGTGATCC
>JAIRRQ010000005.1 GCA_031255895.1 Methanocalculaceae archaeon | reverse complement strand
CGTTACTATGTATCAGTCAGTTCTCATCGTCAGGATAAGTGTGGCGTCTGTCGTCATGTTTTTGTGGAAAATTGTGGTTTTAAAACTTGTTGATCTTGGTGATTTTTTGTAGGAGGAGGCAGTAAGAGTTTTCTGCAGATCTCACAAAATGGTGTGGTATGAATCGCATGAAACATGGAGAATGATTTCCGATGCATTCATGAACGAAAAAATGATCTGCATTTTTCATTACATCCCCCATAAAAATATATGCAAGTAACGCTTTACTGGACATGGAAAATAATTTTTTTCCTTTCCTCATTACTTTTCCCCATCTCTCTTCCAACACAGTAAACTAAAAAACACATTCATCCCATGTACTATACAGTTAATCGGATTGATAGGTAAGGATTTTACAATGGTTTTCAGAGTATTTGTCGAGAAAAAACCCCATCTTGCAAATGAATCGCATGCCATCCTCTGCGAGCTTTCCACTTTGTCGGGGGTGCAGGGGATTACCTCACTCCGAGTTGTCAACCGCTATGATGTTGACAATATTGACTCAGTCCTCTTTGAGTATGCAAAGCGCACTGTGTTCTCAGAACCACAACTTGATATCGTCACTGATGTTCTGAATCTTGCCGAAGATGAACGAATGTTCGCCGTTGAATATCTTCCAGGCCAGTTTGATCAACGTGCCGACAGCGCTGCACAATGCATTCAGCTCATTTCACAAAAAGAACGTCCCATCGTTCGCACTGCTCGTATCTATGTTTTCGGAGGCAACATATCTGATGCAGTGTTTGACACTGTCAAAAAATATGTAATCAATCCTGTAGAGAGTCGCGTGGCTGATCTTGTGATTCCAAAAACCCTTGTAATGAATTGCATAGTTTCCACAAATGTCGCGGTGTTAGATGGGTTCTGTCGGCTTGATGTTGCTGGTCTTGCCGATTTTATCGCACAGTACGGTCTTGCCATGGATATTGCCGATCTTGCTTTTTGTCAAAAATACTTTGTCGGCGAAAATCGAGATCCCACCATCACCGAGATTCGGATGATTGACGCCTACTGGTCAGATCACTGTCGCCACACGACATTCCTTACCACCATCGACAACGTGAAAACTGAAAGTCGACTCCTGCAGGCTGCTTTTGACGAGTACCTAGAAGTTCGCAAAACGATCGGTAGAATCAAACCCGTCAGTCTGATGGACATCGGAACGATTGCCATCGAATATTTGCGAAAGTTTGACAAATTAGACGAATCAGATGAAATCAACGCCTGTACGGTAAAAGTCGTCGTTTCTGTTGATGGAGTGGATGAGAGTTGGTTATTGTTGTTCAAAAACGAAACACACAACCACCCAACTGAAATCGAGCCATTTGGAGGAGCTGCGACTTGCATTGGTGGCGCAATCCGCGATCCACTTTCCGGGGGGGCGTATGTGTATGCTGCGATGCGACTGACTGGTGCTGGAGATCCACTTGCGTTGATCAGTGAAACGTTGCCTGGAAAACTCCCGCAAAAAAAGATTGTCACGACTGCTGCATCTGGCTACAGTTCCTACGGTAACCAAATCGGTCTTGCGACAGGTATAGTGGATGAACTCTACCATCCTGGCTACATCGCAAAACGGATGGAGGTTGGAGCTGTCATCGGGGCTGTACCTGCTAAAAATGTGCGCCGCGAAGCCCCTATTGCAGGTGATGTGGTGATTCTCATTGGTGGTAGAACAGGTCGCGATGGATGTGGTGGGGCTGCTGGTTCGTCCAAGTCCCATACCACCGCATCTCTTGAATCATGCGGTGCTGAGGTGCAGAAAGGAAATGCTCCTGAGGAGCGAAAAATTCAGCGACTGTTCCGGAATCATGATGCCGCGGTTTTGATCAAACGCTGCAATGATCTTGGTGCAGGAGGTGTTTCAGTTGCCATTGGTGAACTTGCCGACGGAGTTTTGATCAATCTCAGTGCCATGCCTAAAAAATATGATGGTCTGGACGGAACTGAACTCGCGATCAGCGAATCGCAGGAGCGTATGGTAGTCGTGGTCGCTGCCGCTGATGCGCAGAAATTCATCAGGCTTGCCTATGCGGAAAATCTCGAAGCAACTGTTGTTGCCGAAATTATCGCAGAATCGCGTCTGATGATGATCTGGAACTGTGAAAAAATCGTTGATATTTCCCGTGCTTTTCTCTCTTCAAACGGGGTTCAAAAGCACATTGATGTGGATATAGCAGTGCCTCAATCGTTTTCCCGTGATGTTTCAGGAGATTTCGTGGAGAATTATCGGCATCTCTCTGGCGATCTGAATGTTTGTTCCAAACGTGGACTTTCTGAGCGGTTTGATTCGACGATAGGCGCGGGAACTGTGTTGATGCCGTTCGGTGGCAAATATCAACAAACACCAGCACAGGCGATGGTCACTAAAATTTCGGTGGAAAACGGGGATACTGATGACTGTTCCCTGATGACATGGGGCTGTAATCCGCAAATTCTGGAAAAAAGTCCTTATCACGGTGCATATCTTGCGGTGGTTGAAAGTGTTGCCAAACTTGTTGCAACAGGTGCTGAGCTTTCGAATGTATATCTCTCCTTCCAGGAGTACTTCGAAAAACTTGGAGATGACAGGGAGCGTTGGGGCAAACCCACCGCCGCACTCCTTGGTGCACTCAAAGCACAAATAGGGCTTGATATCGGTGCTATTGGTGGTAAAGATTCGATGAGCGGATCGTTTGAACATCTCAATGTACCGCCGACGCTGATTTCGTTTGCGGTGACCCTCGAGAAGATTCGGCACATCATTCCAAACGAGTTCAAAGGTCAAGACCACCGTGTGATTCTCCTCTCTCCTGTGTATGAGGAGGAGCTTCCAACAGCTGATTCCTTGCTTGCGGTTTTTTCGCAGGTGACGAAAATGATGCGAGAGGGTCGGGTTCTCTCCTGTTGGACCTCTGTCTATGGCGGTGTTGCGGAAGGCATTCTGAAAATGTGTCTCGGCAACAGAATCGGTTTTTCGTATGAAGCAGGTATTCGGATGGATGATATCTTCAGCTATCGATACGGATCGTTCATCCTTGAACTTGTTGATGAAACGGACACTGGTATTCTGCTTGGCAAAACAACTAAGAATTTCGAGATCCGTTTCGATTCCGTGTCTATTTCGCTTGACGAACTTCAGAGAATTTATGAAGCAAAACTAGAGCCGGTGTTTACCTGTAACATTTCCCAGGGGGAGGGAGCGATTGAGAAGATCTCCTATCCTGAGCGAAACGTGGTAAAACCTCGCATTCGGATTGCCTGTCCTCGTGTTCTCATTCCTGTTTTTCCCGGAACGAACTGCGAGTACGATAGTGCTAAAGCGGTTACCCGTGCGGGTGCTATCCCTGAGATTGTCATCATTAACAATATGACCGCACGTGACGTCACAGAATCTGTGGATCGCATGGCAAAGGCCATTCGTCGATCACATGCCATATTCATTCCCGGGGGGTTTTCTAGTGGCGATGAACCTGATGGTTCTGGCAAATTTATTGCCGCGTTCTTCCGCAACGTGAAAGTTAAGGATGCGGTGCACGATCTTCTAAAAAATCGTGACGGTTTAATGTGCGGTATCTGCAACGGGTTCCAGGCGTTGATTAAGCTTGGTCTTGTACCATACGGAGAGATCGTGGATGTAAACGCACACTCCCCTACCCTGACCTTCAACACAATAGGTTGTCATCAGTCGCGTATCGTGCGAACCCGCATCGCCTCCGTGAAGTCGCCGTGGTTTGCATGCGTGAACGTGGATGATGTATTTGCCGTTCCGATCTCACACGGTGAGGGTAGATTCCTTGCTGATGAAAAAATTCTTCGGACTCTGATCGCGAACGGTCAGGTGGCTACCCAGTATGTTGATTTCGCAGATCAGCCGACTTCTGATATTCACTTCAACCCGAACAACTCGATGATGGCAATTGAGGCAATTACCTCACCAGACGGCAGAGTCATCGGTAAAATGGGGCACTCCGAACGTGTGGGTGATGGATTGTACAAAAACGTGCCGGATCAGTTCATGATGCCGCTTTTTGAGTCACTGGTAAAGTACTATCAGTGATGCATCATTTTAGGAATTTTTTATTATCATTCCCTTTCTTTGTTTGTGAATTTTTATGTGGTTTCACTATATTTTCTATATACAATGATTATATGAAATGAGATGAAAATTAGTGTGTATTACGATGTGATATTCTATGTATACGGGTATTGAAGTTCTTTTGTACTTGCAGGATTTTCGTTTTTCTGCTCCTGTAATAATTGACAATTTTTTCCATCTTATCTCTCATCCGTTTTTAGTTGGTTTTTTTCCTGTTTTTTTGATGGCTGTTCTTTACTGGTGTTATAACAAACATGCAGGCACATTTTTGGCATTTAATATTTTTACCATAGGCGTCTGCACCTCTTTTCTGAAATTGTTTCTCTGTGTTCCTCGTCCATGGGTAATTTGTCCAGAGATTTGTCCAACAAATGAGGCAATTTCTGGGGCCAATGGATTTTCCTGTCCGAGTGGTCATACCACATCGGCTACTGCTCTTTTTGGTTCGCTTGCAGTAATTTTTCGCAAATTTACTTATGTCCCTGTATTATGTATATTTGTTATTGCTTTGATTGGATTTTCACGCATGTATCTTGGAGTCCATACACCGATCGATGTATTTTTTGGTCTGGTTCTTGCTGGTTCTCTTCTCTGGTTCAACTGGCATTTGTTGAAATTTATTGATCGAAATCCGCAAATGGATTGGTTCGTTGCTTTCGTTAGTGTTGGTATAATTATCCTTTTTATTGCAAGTGTTTTGCTTCGTCGTTACTTTGGAGCCTATTTTGATGTCGACGGCGTAGATATTGATGTTTTGATTTATGCGTTCACTGAATTTTTCCATTCAATTGGATGGTTCGTTGGTTTTCTTTTTGGTTGGTTGCTAGAGCGAAAAAAAATTCGTTTTACCATTCCTTTGAAAATAACTTCACGGATACTCCAAGGTTTTTGTGGACTTTTGCTTTTGTTGATTCTTCAGATATGTCTATCTGAATACCTCTTGCCTTTGCTTGGAATAGGCATCGGTAAATTTTTATCCAATATGTTCCTCGGGTTGTTCATTTCTGCAGGATATCCATGGCTTTTCAGTTTTATTCGGAAAAAACGAGTAAATCGATAATTTTTTTAAAAATAAAAAATAATGGATCCGGGGTGATTCGAACACCCGATCTTCGCCGTGTGAAGGCAACGTCATGCCACTAGACCACGAATCCGAGAAGACCCACAAAAAGGGAATGCACTGACCGGGATTCGAACCCGGGTTATTGGCTTGGAAGGCCAAAGTCATACCTCTAGACCATCAGTGCTTTCATTATATTGTACTTCATCTCGAAGTAATTAAATCTGCTGGATTCGTTTGTTTCGATTCAAAAGTTCTTGCCAGCTCATTCAGACAGTCATTGTTCATAGTGTCTGATCTGATTTCGATTCACATTGAATTTTGATTTTGTTTGTGGTTTTTTGGTACGAAGTTTTACTTGAAATGACTACGCATCAAAAAATTTCAAAAATAGAAATCGAATTGTATATTTATATTGCATTTACATATTTGTATTTCACTTGAAAAATTCGTGTTCAACTCATTCAGATAGAATTATTCAAAATTTTTGGAACAAAGCTGGATTTTTTAGAACAAGGAAATGAGAGATTAGTATCTCTGTATCTCTCTTTTTGTCATCTCCAGATTTTCGATGCGTTTTTCAAGAGTTGGGTGAGTGGAGATCAACTCCATCATCGATTTGCCTGATATTGTGGGGATGATGTAGAATGCATTGTTAGCAGAAACCTCTCGCTTCTTATCTGGGGATATTGTATCCATTCTGCTGGAGATCTTTTTCAACGCACGGATCAGTGCATCCGGATCACGGGTGATGTAGGCACTGCCGCGATCTGCCGCAAATTCTCGGTACCGAGAGATTGCCATCGTGACGAGTGTTCCCAATATATACACGCTGATAACCACGATCATTGCAATGATGAAGACAATTATTCCTCCGTTGTTTTCGTTGTCACGATTGTTGCTGATGAGTGCCATGATGGATGCGTTGTTGATGATCATTGCCGCAACAGAAACAAGGAAACTACCTATGGTCATTGTCAACATATCTCGGTTTTTTACATGCGCGAGTTCGTGTGCCAGGACAGCTTCCAGTTCCTCATCAGTGAGGATATTTCTGAGTGTTTGGGTCACTGCCACAATTGCATGTTTCTGACTTCTGCCGGTTGCGAATGCGTTCGGTACCGATGATTGCATGATTGCCACACGCGGCATCAATAGATCAGCCTCGTTGGTGAGTTTTTTCACCATTGCATACAACCTTGGTTCTTCGTCTTCTGATACTATCTTTGCTTTTGTTGACATTAGCACCAGTTTGTCTGAAAGGAAATACTGGATTAATGCCATCATTGCTGCCATTCCGATAATTTGGTAGAGATAGAAGGAACCGAACATGCCGATTCTTGCCAGCCACCATCCAATCACCGAGAAGAGTACGACGTACATGAGACCCATAATCAGCCACGTTATCATCTGGCGGGTGAAAAGGCCATAGTCACGTTTCCATTTCATTGTAGTTATTATTGTATACGTGGGAGGTAATATGTTTCGTGTCTCGGATGCAAAATCTAAACATATCTCTGATGCAAATATTTCAGTACCTATGTTTGATGAGTGTGCCCCAGTGTCAGGAGAAGAGATTACTACGGATGAATTGACCGATCTGGCATTTGGAATGTTCACAATTTTCGTGGAACAGCAGCTGAAAAAGGAGAGAACTTGCTTGTATCGTGAAGTTGAGGCAGGCAACGATCTGACTTTATGCTGCAGGACACTACTCATCACATTCACTGAAGAATATCCGCAACTTGTCCCGGCTCTTGCGATGCTGGGTACTGCCGCAGATATTGCTGGATTGTATGCGGCAGGTGAAGGAATAATCCCGACGAAGACCACAAAATCCTATTGGATTCAGCAGGATCATCCTGATGCGGAGACATGGGTAGCTGGAGCGGAAGAAGCGGGGAAGTGGTTGATCTTTCTTTCATCGGAAGAGGTGGACGTTGCATGGAAGAAGGTGCGCAACGCTACCGTTGTTGGCACGCTTGGTATCGGCGCAAAGGTAAGCACAGCAAAAGAAAACAAGGATTCACACGATGATCGTAAAGTCATTTACGTTTTTACCACTGACTGGTCGGACGAAAAAGAAGTTATGCGTGTACGCGAAGAATTGAAAAATCTCGGATTTGTGGATCGTATAGGCTACAAACGTAATCTTGATACCTA
>JAIRRQ010000092.1 GCA_031255895.1 Methanocalculaceae archaeon | reverse complement strand
TCAATTATAGTTCAGAATAGATACACATTCAAACTAAAATAATTTTCTCATTTTTTAGTTATTTATCGATACATTTTTCTGAGTTAACACATTGAATGCATAATTATTATATGATTCCTCACCTACCATGAGTTCTGATTAATATGGATCTGAAAATGTTGTCCGGATCAGTTGTGTTTTGCTCATTCCTTGTGTTACTCGCGGCTTGTTGTTACGGTATTCTGTCAACGATCGTAAAGATCGCCGTAGGAAACGGATTAGATATTTCGATTATTCTGGTTGGTAAGTTTTTTTATGGTCTGATTATTCTGTCCATTTTAGTGAGTTTTGTCCATTTCCTGTTCCCAAAATATGACAAGACTGCAAAAAGTACGATCTCAACGTGGAAACGCGGTTTGATTCTGTTCATCACAGGCACTGCGATGTGCCTGGTAACCGTCTGCTATTTCTACTCGGTGAGTTATCTGCCTATTTCGGTTGCGGTGATTCTGCTATTCCAATTCTCCTGGATGGGGGTGGTGATTGAAGCGATTGCAAACGGCAAGATGCCGTCACGCAATCAGTTGATTGCGGTTGCGATCATCTTTGCTGGCACAATTTTTGCAGGAGGAACAACTGGTTTTGGTATGGAAATCGATCCATTTGGCGTAGTAATTGCTTTGATTGCAGCATTCTTCTACGCGACGTTTGTGTTCCTTAGTGGACGGATTGAACCATCGATGATGTCGATAGATCGGAGTTTCCTGATTGCTCTTACAGGGTTTATCTTTGTATGTGCCATCATCACCTGTATTGACAACCCTGTAGCAATTTTTGCCAAAATATTTGCGAATGACTCGATAATCTATGGCATGGCTCTTGGTTTATTTGGTGTTGCATTTCCGATTCTGCTCCTTGCGATTGGTACCCCACGGATCAGTACGGGTATAGCGACGATCCTAAACGCAGTCGAACTTCCGGTTGAAATTCTTGCAGCTACGATTATTCTAACAGAGACTGTATCTAATATTCAGTGGATCGGTGTGTTAGCGATTCTAGTAGGTATCGCATTCCCATATCTCATGGAATGGAAAATTTCAAGCGGCCTTGTAGAGTGAGTTGCGTAATTTTCTTGAAAATATTTTTCCTGTATTTTCAGAAAATGAATCTTGCAAAAAATCGGGTGTAATCAAGATCAGGTGGTATTCTTCGTACATGCTATGATTACAAAAAAATGACTTTGCCACAATACCGCGATCCTATTCCACCAAAATTTTGTTCTGCATCCTTTCATCCATGAGGCACGGGAAACAACGCAGTTTCAGCATGCCACGATTGTCACAGAACCAAATCACAAAAATATCCAATATCTGCAGAAAAGAGGAGATGAGACAGAGACTCGTGAAGGACCAAAACCGCGGGTACTGTCAGAGATGGGCTGTCTCGAGGAATGTTGCAAAACAAAGTAAGATACAGATACATATAAAACCTCAACCACGCGTACTGAAAATGCTCAAAATATGATTGATTTAAGAAATGAACACTCATAATAATTCAATAATCATAATATTCAGTGCCAAAACATTGATAATAGATATAATAAGTATTACCTAAATATACGTTGTACAAAGAAAATACTTCCATGATTTCAACAACAGCAAATTTTTGGGATGATTTACCTACTTTCGATGAAAATAGGACAATTTCCAAAAATGCAAGATGTGATGAAAATACATCTGACTAATTCGAACTACCTCAGTCCACACTGCAGTTCCAAAACACACCGACCACCGTTTTTCGAACTTTAACAAACTGATCCATAAACATCATTTTTTTTAATAACCCAAGATATCGCGTTGCACCAGTGCAACTACCTGTCAGACAAAGATTCAATTCAATGAATACTTAATTATAGATAAAACAGTTAAATTCATTCGTAACGTCACAACCCCGCGAATCGTCAATTATTTTCTATCAGATCTGCCACCACAGATGATAAACCACACAAGAAAAAAAAGAGGCATAATACTCTCGCTTCGGAGAGACTTCAAACACAGACGTACACGTGAGAGGAAGAAATCGTCTCCGCAAAAGACAAAGTTATCGCAGAAATAAAAGAGATGGGATTATTCCGCTACACAGCACCTAATCGACGATTTAGGAAATTCCGTTCTAGGCATAACAAACAATTGAATTTCAAGATCATATACCTTCGATTCTACCAAAAAAACTACTCGTCATCATATATTATCCGCAAATGATCGCAAATAATTACGCACCCCACCCATCCCCAGAAGCATCTGATTGCATGCAGACAAAGTACTAATTATGAGAAAACACACACACACCACGGGATCAAAACCAAAAAAGATCAGCAAACACCTGTAAAACAAAAAAATATGGAAAATCGGAATGATCCGATTTACATAATCTTGCCAAGCAAGCGGATAGAATTCGTCATATCTGGTCCAAGCGGAGAACCGAAGATGATCTGCGTAACGCCTGCTTTGGTCAGATCATCACATTTCTGGCGAATGACATCAGGAGTACCACATATAGTAAATGCTGCGATCTCTTTCTCAGTAACAAGTCCTCCGACTGCACCGAAATCAAAACGTGCAAGTGCATCCTTAATCTTTGCAACGTTTGCAAGGTCGAGACCATGACGCTGGAGCAGTGATTCGGGAGAACCTGCCGCAATGAATGCTGCAACAATTTTTGCTGCCTTTTCTGCTTTTTTCTGATCTTTATCAATGGACAGAGCAGTATATGCACCAACATCAAAGTTTTTCTTGCCAACCTTTTCGGTTGCTGCCTTGATAATCGGAATTGCAACATCGAAATCTTTCGGATTGGATGCATTGATAAGCGCCCCATCTCCTTTTAAACCAGCAAGCTCAAGGACCTTCGGGCCCTGTGCACCAACATAGATTGGGATGCCCTTTTTACCAGGGAGGGTAACACCAGTCAACTTCGCACCATCGTAGTCGAAGAACTGCAAACCAGATTTTTTCACTTCTGCACCGCTACAGAGTGCACGAATTTGATCAATTGCCTCACCAAGTCTTGCGACCGGTTTCACAGGGTCAATTGCAAGCTTCGGAAGAGTGGACAGGTCACCAGGACCGATACCAAGAACTGCACGACCGTCAGAAAGTTCATTCAGCGTGCAGGCAAAGGATGCCATTCCTGCCGGGGTATCCGTAAAGGAGTTCATGATACCAGGGCCCATCTTCAGAGTCGTGGTTGCCTGAGCAACTGCGGTCAGAACAGGATAGCAGTGACGGTTGTTGTAGTGGTTAGTAATCCACGCGTAGTCAATGTCCTTGCTCTCTGCAAGCTTACAATAGTTAACTACCTGCTTGACATTAACGTTTCCTGGAACAAACTCAATTCCATAAGTCAAAGTTCTTTACACCTCAATTCTAAATAGATCCCTTCTGCATAAATAGATTCTGTTTTGAAGATAATCATTCCGGCAAAATTCGGAGGATTTCATCATCGATGCCTAAGTAATGAAAAAATCAGGGATTTTTGCATGCGCTTCCCGAATAATTGATAGTATCAGAAAAAACAATCACATCTTATAAAAGAATATATGTTTATAAAAGGAATAAATAAAAGCAGAATATATTTTTCCGAGGATACAGGTGAACCACAATGAGAGCATTACTCATCGGAGTTGGCGGAGCAGGGTGCCGTATCGTCGATGTGCTCGATCAGCACGATGAGCGAAGCGGCGTCCGGAGTGTACAATCCTTTGTGTTTGATGCAGACCAAAAAACCATCTCTGAGATGCGGACCATTTCGCAGGAAGACCGGTTTATTCTCACACCCATCGATCCTGCTAAAGAACATAATAACCGAGGAACCGATTTTGAAGTTGGAAACCTCACAAACTGTTTCCAACGTGACGGTATCGAAGAGATTGATGCGGTATTTGTCTGTGCTGGTCTTGGCGGGAGGATGGCCGAGCTGGTGCCAACCATCGTATCCCAACTCAACAACACCTTCTCCGATCCCATCTTTACCATTCTCACACTTCCCGGGAAAAATGAAGGTGTAAAGGTTTCTGCCAGAGCATCCAAAACGCTTGAGGATGTCCGGGAAGTATCCCAGGCAACGATCCTCTTTGACAATGAAACGTGGTTCAAACGTATCGAAGAGGAAAATGATATCAAGAATGTGATGGAAACAAAACACAAGGCCACCATCTACGAAATGTTCCCGATTCTCAATGAGATGCTTGCGCGTCGTGTCGGCCTTCTGCTTCGCGCCGGAGAGTTCGGCCATAAGGGTGTTGAGGTCGCAGAAGTGGTTTTAGATGCAGGAGAGGTGCTCAACACTCTCAAAGAGACAGGGCTCGTTGCAATCGGGTATGCAATCGAAAAACTTCCGACCACCTGGACCAATAGTATGATGAAACGTATCCGGGTGGAAAAATATCTTTTCGGAGAGAATCAGGCACGGACCTCTCGTATTGTTGAATTGGCAAAACAAGCGGTATATCGGGAAGTATCCGTCCCCTGTGATCTCACATCCTCTGAAAAAGCATTGGTGCTGATTGCAGGACCATCTGATGAATTGTCCATGAAGGGATTCCAAACAGTTCGTAAATGGATCGACCGCAGCATCAAGGGACTTGAAATGCGAGCAGGAGATTACCCTGTCAAATCAACCCAGTATGTCGGTGTGATCATTGTTCTTGCTGGTCTGGAAAATGTACCACGAGTGAGGGAATTGGACGAAATTAGAACAATATACTACAATGAGCAGAACAGAAAGTATGATATAGAAGAGGAAGAGAAAATCAAGAAAAACCCAACCATTCAGATTGCAAACGACGAAATTCTCTTCGAGAACGAGATGGTGATGCCAATTGGAATTATCAATCACCCAGTCATGATGAAAACAGAAGATGATATCTTTGAGCTGGATGATTCATCTAAACAAGCGAATGAAAACGAAATATTTCAGAAAAATTCACAGATAATGCAATCTCCATCCTATCCTCTGGACGATGCATGTGAAGAGGATGAAACTATGTTTGCTGCTCAAATTCAGTCGCGATATATCCGATCTCCAATTCCTGCGAATGATGAAGATGTACTTGAAGATGTGGTCAAAAAAATGATATCACCATCGACACATCAGCAACAGATCCAGCAACCACGGACAACTACCACTTTTGATAATCTTCAGTCTGAAAACCAACCGCTGATATCCAATGAAAAACTCAAATCAAAGGAAATGCCAAAAATCTCCATTGTTTGTTCGAAAAAACAACGACATATGAGCAATAATACGAATACGATCATGATGTTAAAGCGGCAGAAGAAAATAGACAATGTACTTTCAGGTATGGTGGATGTCGGCAACAAGGATAAACCAAAGGACTCAAACAGTGTTTTTTCCGGAAAAACAATTGGTGGAGGTAACAATCGACCGAAAGAGACGATGACTGACACATGCATCAAGATATCTGGAATTCAGCGACCAAAGGAGATAGATGAATCCGCAAAAATTCTCGATGTACAGAAACCCCGCGAGGTGAACAAGAGCATCCGGGTAACAACGATTCCTCTTCCGAAAAATGCAACTATCAGAGAAATCGCAAAAAAGAGCGAAAATGACAAATAGAGGTGAGATCGCTTATATTTTTGATTGTACTACACCGCAACTATCCTGATAGTTGCCGTTGTAGGCATTTTCCACATCGCCAAGGATAAGATGAATAAGCATCTGTGCGATACGTGTTCCTTTTTCAACCGAAATGTCCACCGGTCCCATGTTTACAGTGCACAACGTGAGATTTCCTCGAAACCCAGGATCGATGTACCCGGCACCAAGAAGTACTCCTTTCCGACCAAAGGATGAGCGAACACGGAGAGTTGCAGCAAGATCGGTGGGAAGACTGACGAACTCCATCGTTGCGATAAGGGACAATTCACCCGCTTTCATAACTATATCCTCAGCAACCCGTAGATCATAGGATGCAGGTTGAAGCGATATTTCGGAAAACGGCGTTATATCAAGCGTTCCATCAGCGATACGTTCACGGATTGCAGAGGAAGAAAGCAACATATCTCTTTTGTTGGTTTCTGCGGCAATTGTACTTTTTGTTATGGTTTGCCAGGCAAATACGATAGAGTAAAAAAGGGATAAAGAGAGATAAATAGATCAACTGGATCTGTAGGGTAGTGGATATCCTTCCGGGCTTCGAACCCGGAGATCTGGGTTCGATCCCCAGCAGGTCCGTAATTTTTCGTTTGAAAAAGTGTTAGAACAATCTTTTTTTTTACTGCGAGCATCCAATATTCCTTTTCCCTTCACGAGGGAGACAATAACTAAGGTGATGATAATCATCACAATGATTCCTCCTACCAGTGCAATCGGGATATTTTGGGATATCAATGTTGTTGCAGTGTTAGTCTGACCAGCTGTTACGAATCAGAGAGATTTGTGTGTGATGTATCCATCTTTGAACACGGTGACAAAAATAGTTATTCTAGTTCCATTTCTTTGGTAAAGTGGAATCGTAATTGGGGTGTGATGATCAAAATTAGGCTTATCATCAACTATCTTTAGGTGCCTCAGCATTCAAAATAGCATCTCAACAGTTTCACGTATGATCAGGTATATCCGTATCAATAGCTCTCTCTAACCTCTTTTCAACCAGAACATCGTACTCTGCGTATCATCCATTACACCATTCATAGCAATTCACAAAATTGCATTAATCAACAACACTCACACCACCAAAACCCAAGATCATTATCTAGAATAACATAGCTCAATTATGTACCATTCTACGCAATGATCTTGACAACCAATGGAATACCTGTCAGTCAAAATGTCAGCGTACCATCTCCGTATATGCATTCACAATCACCGGACGTGTGTCACGATGGGAGCTCCTGACTCTTTTCCAAAAAATGATTACCGTCGTGAAAGTGTACATCCTCCACACGCCCGACACACCACCTCACTCGGTGTAAATATCATTCCTTTCTGGCAAAACGGAAGAATATCCGCTGCATCCCGCTTAAAATAGATATGTGGTATCAACGAAATATGTGTATATGCACCCACTTGGACTCCCACTTCC
>JAIRRQ010000075.1 GCA_031255895.1 Methanocalculaceae archaeon | reverse complement strand
GCATGGTTTTTGATGATTTTTTCTCCGAGCTCGATGTTTGGAAGGGTTGTTCCTGCGGGGATTTCGTATCTGAGGCCACCGAGTTCTTCCATGAGATCCCATGCTGATTGGAGAGGAAGGTTGGTTGCGCTGGCAACAACAGGTATTCCTTTGAAATCGGGTGCACCGGTAGAATGGGTGAATTCGTGGAGGATAAAATTTGCGTGCGGGCCGCATGGGACGAATGCCACTCCTTCCGGGGTATCAGCTGATTCTCGAACGTTGAAAACGATTTTTCCGGCAGAGCTTTCAATGAGGACATGTTCGCCTTCTTCGACTCCTATTTCCATCATGTCCATCGGGTTAAGGAAACAGTAGGAGATTTCGCGGGAGTAGTCCTTGGTATCTTTGTAGTACAGCTTGGCACCCTGTTCGGATGTCCGTCCGCTGCTCATTAGCAGTTTCATGAATGCTCTTGTCCCTGACCACCCGAGATGTTTTGGGTGGCTAATCATCATTCAATATGTATTCGAGTGCAAATTAATAAAGTGATCTCAGGGTATAATATTATAGATAGAAGATAGATATGCGGATCATCAATATCATCGGTCACTCGAACTCAGGGAAGACGATCATGATCAGAAAACTTGTACCGCTTCTGGCTGCAGTTGGAACGGTTGCGACGATTAAACATATGGGTCATCACATCTGGGAATTGCCAGCAGAGAAGGATACGACGGTGCATTTTGTTGGAGGTTCTGTGGTGACGGCAGGGATTGATGCAGAGAAGACGGTGATGAGTCTTCGAACGACTGATGTGCATGAAATTTTAAATTATTATGCTTGGAAAGGGTATGATTATGCGGTGGTCGAGGGGTTCAAGGAGGAGGGATTTTCGTGTGTGGTGCTCGGGGATCTTGTGGCGGAACATGTGATTTTACGGAATGTTGGGGTTGATGAGGTTTTTGCAATGCGGGATCAGTTTGAGGTGTATGTGCCGAGGTGTGACGGTTCCAAAAATTGTTCGGCTTGATTTTTTGATGAACATTTTTTGAAACAGTACACGAAGATCTTTCTCTCTGGTTTTACTTGGAGTAACCATGTTCACCACTCACGACGAAAAAAACAGATTTCAATGGATACTCATGTGGAGGTGTGTGCGTTGTCGATTGAATGTTTTATCTGAATCTACGCTTTTTCGCTCGACACAAAATTCGTGGGGTCCTCATTCGTCGAATCCCAGAAGGCGTGGTTACATAATTTCTTCTTTTTTCATTCAATCGCGTATGATGTTTTGTCGAGCATTTTCTTGTTTCTGCTCGAGAATTATCTGAATATTGGTAATAATATTTATATCTTCTGATCCGCACGTCCGTGTTGTGATCAATGATGATTGCAATCGGTACCACTGTGAAATGCTCATATCACACGAAATTTCGTTGAAAAATTTCAATTTTTGAGTTTATGACTCGTCTTTGTACCATTCTGTGATGATGCAGCGCGATTCTTTGGTCAGATCGGTTTGTTCTGTGATGCCGCGAAAAAATTTAATAGTTCTTTGTGTTCACGTAGACAATTATATCGTGTGATTTTGAATCAAGATGAACAGACCCATTCAAATAATCGCTTTGGTTGTTTATTGGCATTTTCTGTTTTTTTGATTGCATCGATGATGAAATCGATCTATTATCCACAAAACAGACATCAAAATGAATAGAATTGAATGCATATTTGCGTTGTTTGCATCGTGTATGGTGGTTGAGTTTTTTCAGAAAGAACGTTATATTCGTGTATATGATCCGACACGGAGTGTACCCTTGCCGTTACGATGTGCAAGATCACCCGTGAACACTGTGAGTTCCTGATTATTTTCCACGACAGTTCCTATTTCAGCAAATGTTGGCATGAAATCATCTACGTGCCCAAATACGGTACACTCTCCACCGAACATATCTCCACACGGCATTACGGCATCCCCTTCGATGATTAGGTTTCCACCTTTCATATTCGTACCAGCATGCAAGTCTGCATTTCCCATTACTCGAATAACACCTCCGAAGAGGCTTTCACCGCAGTAATCTCCGGCATTACCTTTCACCAGAATTTCACCACCCCGCATGCCTTTTCTTCCGCCACGATAGTCGGATCCGCAGTAATTTCCCACATTTCCGTGACAGATAATCTTGCCGCCGAGCATCTCGCGTCCCAACCAGTCACCAGCATTGCCCATGATTTCAATTGTACCTCCTGTCATAAAATCGCCGCAATGCATTCCTATGTCACCGTCCACGATGATTCGTCCATCTGTCATATACTCACCTACTCGTTTTACGCGTGATGCGTCACCTATGAGCACGATCTCCGTTGCACTGGGGCCTGCCGCCTCACCGTCCACTCTGATATCGAACACCTCAGACAACTGCATTTTCTGGTTGCCGACATATACATTTACCCGAACTGTTTTGCAGAGAATCTCTGGTGTTATGACTTCAGCCTCAATCGGCAGAAATGGGTTCGTTGAACCTCGTACAATCAGTGTGATCCGTCTCATAGTTTCGTCTCTGTTTCAATTTTTATACTGCGAGGAAGGTAGTACTCTTCATCGACTGGATAATTTTCTTTCCGGATCGAGTAGTACCGCTCAAACGTGCGGATCAGCTCAGGATCATTGTTCATGTCATATGCTTTTGGAATCTTTGGGCTGCACCAAAACATTCTATTTTGATTGTCTGCAACAATATCATCGTCACGTGATATCATGCTCCCTCCCTTGAATGTGTACTTCGTTTGTGCAAACCCTCGGATAATCTCGGCGTATTGTTTCGCAGGATCGATTTTGTCAGGCACAATCGGGTACACGGCAATGTCCGCTTCGGCACCAATGCCAAGATGGCCTTTGCCAAGCTCGAGAAGACCGAGTGCCCGTGCCTGACCTGCACGGGTCATCACCGCAACTTCATCAAACGTCAGTTCGCGATCAAGTGCTGGAAGCACCACGCGTTTTGCGGTTGTTGCGTGCACCGTTTCAAATTCCTTCTCGCGGTACTCGTTGCTCATCAGGAGACCAATTATCTCTGGATACTTCACAAACGGCGCACCGTTTGGATTGTCGGTGGTCAGCAAACACTGCCATGGATTTTCCACGAGCAATGCAAGCTCTAATCCAATTGCCCACATGATACTGTTGGTCAGATTTTTACGGCGGTACATCACAGGAATCACACCTGACGCGGTTTCCAGCTCGACGTCATGATTACTCCATTTGTCTTGGTACAAACGGTAGAGATTGAATTCCATTGGGCCATCGGCTGTCATTGTCGTGGTTCTGCCAAACATTACCTGTCCAATATCAATAGTGATTTGTGGCCGTAAATTTGTCATGCGGGATACTTGTTCAGCTCTGGAACAGAAATCGTTCCATCCGGAACCACCGTAAGAATGAAACTGCACATGCGTTAGATATGCGGTCTGCCGTTTTTCGTTTAGATCAGGAATAAGCCCCATCGTTCCGAGTGTGCAGGTGTAGTTGCCGGGCTTACCAAGATTGTTACAGTGTAAATGCACCGAGTGTGGGAGGCCAAGTATTTCGTTTGCCTTGATCACTCCCTGAATATATTCGGCGGGACTTAAGTCGAAAAATGGAATTGGTTTTCTGATGCACTCCACATTTTTGCCCCAACTCCACATTTCTGCTCCCAGCGGGTTGGTGAGTTTTACACCGTACCCTTTAACCGCAGATAAACGCCAGGCGATGAGGGCTGCTGCTCGTTTGATGTCGCAATTTGCAATCGCGCGCATGACTCCCCAGTCACCGTCAAACAGTGTCATGATGAGACCGTCCTGCAAAGGGGTATGACGAAACTCTTCATGCGTGTGGCGGGCTTCAAGAGGTGCCATCGCCCCCTCTGTCAGTGTTGTGTATCCCATCAACGCGTAGCGATAGCTGTTGCCGTAGGTGGTCGGGATACTGTAACCAGAGACGGCTCGCATGCCGTTACCGCGAGGAGCACGGCCCGCACGCATATCCTCGGGACTCATGTATCTGCCGAAATTCACTTTCGTTCCGCAGATGTGCGTGTGTGAGTCTATACCGCCTGGCATCACAAGCGTTCCGCCACAGTTGATGACCTCCGCAGTCTTTGATGGTTCCTCGGTGATGTGGCCATTTACGATGGCAATATCCATCATCTCTTGCGAAATTTTGTTCACTGGATCAATCACGCAGGCGTTTTTCAGGAGATAATTGGTCATCAGTATTCTCCAGTTTGAATTGCTTCCACGTGCCTGATGACATGCACCGCACCGTTTGGGCAAGTGTCCTCGCAGATCTTGCATCCTTTGCAGAGATCGTTGTGCAAAACGGTGTTTTTGCCTTTTTCAACTCGCATCAGAACATTGGTTGACACAGATGTTCCGCCTGATCCCATATTGGGTTCGATTTCGCGGTTGACGGGACAGGCCGTGCAGCAGTTACCACAGCCCATACAAAGCATTGAATTCATCAACACTTTGTATTCGTGGGTGAAGGCAAGGTTTTGTTCGTGTCGTTTTGCAAGAATGCCGCCGGAAGTGAGAACCTCTTCAGGACATATCTCGACGCAGTAGCCGCATCGGAAACAGTGTCCACGGATAATTTGTGGCCTCCATTGACCGTCTTCATGTTGAAAAACATCGATTGCACCGGGAGCTGGACAGATCATTTTACACTCAAGGCAGTGGGTGCATTCATTGCCGGTTAGTTCTGGAAAATTGCGGAAATACGCAGGAACCTGGAGTGGTTCGGTTTTTGCCGCTATGAATTTTTTGAACCATTCGATCCGGAAAAATTCTTTGAAATAAGATAAAGCGCCCATGGTTCATCGCTCTGCGCAGGCAATGCAGGGATCTGCGCTGATAAAGGTCGAGGTCACATCGGCGATAGACGAGAGATTCTTCATCATTGCATGCGATCCGGCATCAACGTTCATGATCGATGGAGTCTGAATGGAGATCATAATTACCTGGCCGTTTTCGTCGAGTTCAACGTCGTATGTGAGCTCTCCTCGTGGTGCCTCAACTGTGTGTTTTGTTCGACCGGAGGTGATGCGATTTCCGAGTCGTACTGGACCCTCTGGGATGACAGCAAGTGCGTTTTTGATGATATGCACCGATTGGAACAATTCATCAAATCTGAGCATGATCCTGGAGAAATTGTCACCGTCCTGCCGGATAATCATGTGCCAACCGAGTTCCGTATACAACAATTCATGTTCGCGAGCATCGCGAGCAATGCCGCTCGCACGGGCAGTTGGTCCCACAACCCCGCTCTCTTTTGCGTCTTTGACTGAGAGAATGCCGATGCCCTTCGATCGAAGGGCGATCAGAGGACCGGTTGCAAACATCTGCACAAACCGCGGCAGTTCTGCCTCGATGTGATCGAGTGCTTCGCAAATTTTTGTCGCAATCTCTCTGTTGATATCTGTGCGCACACCACCAGGTACGATGTATGCCGCCATGATGCGGGTGCCAGTCATAATTTCGATTGCATCCATCACAGTTTCACGGAGGTTTAAGAGATACATGGCGAGTGTTTCATGCTCAATGGTGTAGCAATAGGAATAGTTGGCAAGTAGATGACTCTGCATTCGGTCAAGTTCGTTTAGGATGATGCGCAGATACATGGCGCGCATCGGAACTGTAATGTTGCTGATTTTTTCAAGGGCACCTATGATTGCTGTGTTGTGGACCACAGAACAGATGCCACAGACTCGCTCGGCGAGGAAGATGATTTCTTGCCAAGGACGGCCGATCATGATTTTTTCAATGCCCTTTTTGACGTAACCGAGTTCCACTTCGGTTCTGATGACCCTTTCGCCTGCAGTTTCACATTTGATGCGTGCAGGTTCTTTGAAGCAAGGGTGTACAGGACCTATTGGCAGCGAAACATCAACAATTTTTTTCATGGTTTTCTCTCTGTTTTGGTTTCGTAGTTTTCAAACAGAATGTCTGCGGAGTTTAAGATGGTGCTAATTATCTCCGTTGGACGCGGTGGACAGCCGGGAACGACTGCAGAGACTGGGATGTGTTTGCTGACTGGCGGATCGATAAGAGCACCTGGACGGTCGAAAGCGCAGCCAGAAATTGGGCAGTTGCCGATGACGATGACGGCCTTTGGTTCTGGCACTTTGTCCCAGATGTCTGGTAGCTTATCGATCCACTGCGCGGACATTGTGCCGGTGACGAGGATGATGTCTGCTTCGCGAGGATTGTTGTGGACATAGATGCCGTATTGTTCAATATCGTATCGTGGGGAAAGACATGCGAGAATTTCTATGTCACAACCGTTGCAGGAACCGGTATTCACATAGCATACGTGAATGGAATGTTTGCGAACAATGTTTTTTAGGATTTGCAGAAGAGTCATGTTATCGCCTCGAGAATCTCTGCAAGGAGCTCCGATATGGGTGTCCCAGAGTCGGCACGACGATGGAATTCATCTGCGGCTGACTCACTCAGCAGGCAGGTTGCCGCAGTTAGATGCGGGAGTGAAAGAGCATCAATGACTGCATCATCTGCGGAGGCTGCATCCGCTGCTTCAAGTCGTGATCCGAGATTTTCCAGAATCATCATGTCACAACCTTTGATGAGAATTTTCCGCATCTGTTGGCGACTGATGCCAAGTCGTGTGGCAAGGTCAAGTACTGCCTGATCTTGTCGAGTTCCTTTAAGAGCAACAAGTTTCATAGGTTGAAGATTTCGTTCGTAGATTAGATCCATGCTATCACTTCAAACAGGCAGAACACACTCCGTAAAACACAAACAGCAGTATCATCACCCAGATGAGTATCATCTCACCTGTGTGCACAGCGTGTTCACGGGAAGTGAGAAAGATATTCGCAACAGCACAGATCAAAACGGTACCGATGACTGCTCCAGTGAGAACTGCAGGATGATTGATGACTTCGAGTGCCATCAGGAGTATGTAGAAGGCTACTATCGTCATCACTATCTTTGTGATCAAGTTATTCATACAAATATTCCCTCCGCACTAGACACAACCAAGGCAACTGTTGCGTAGATCACCACGATAATTGTCCAGATGGTCTGCACAGTCACCGCCTGGTAAGGGGTGAGCATCGGCGTCGTTGCACAGACGAACGAGATGGATATCATGAGGATGAGCATCAAAATGGTCATCATCCACCATGGAACTGCGCCAATGAAAAGCAATACAAATGTCGAGAGCAAAACAACGGTTTTGAGACCCATTGCGATGTTTAAAAGCGCACGCCACCCTCCAAAATGTTCGGTCCAATAACCGGAAACTAGTTCTTTTGCCTCTATTATTGTGAATGGACCGTAATGTGCTTTGGATAAAATGATTAGATACAGTGAGATCGCCGCTGGGAATGCACTCAAGATCATTGGCTTGTTGATTTCTATCTGAAACTGTGCTATCTCACCAATGGAGAGCGTGCCACAGAAAAGGTACACAATTGCGATCGTTGCCAGAAGCGGCAGCTCTGCTGCCGCTGACATGACTGATCGGATTGCACCGAACTTTGTGTATGGGGATCCAGATGAGAGACCAGTTCCATGTTCGATGATTTTGTGGAGCATGTAGAGTGCAAACAAAATCAACAGATTCGCTCCACTCCAAATGACCCAAAGTGCTGCAATCCAGATGCCTACTGCGATTAGAACAATTGTAACATACATCACTTGTGATGCTGTTCTAGGGATCCATGTCTGTTTGAAGGAGAATTTCAGGGTATGGAGAACCTCCTGCCAGATTGGAGGCCCTGGTCTACACTGGATACGCGCAATGATTTTGCGATGCAGGCCATGGAGCAGGAGTCCAGTGAAGACCGCGATGATGAGAAGAAGAAGAAATTCAATCATGTCAGTACCCCACAAATGGAATGTCTCCATCCTTTGTTCCAGCGCACCACCAGTAGATGAGACAGGTAATTGTTACTGGAGCTGAAATGACAACAATAATGATCAGAGCAGGAATTTGCGAAATATTCAGTGCCGCGACAATGGTGTTGATTGCAAATAAGATTCCGAGGACCAATGTTGTAGATTTTTTCATGATTCACACCGTCAGAAAAATTTCGATAGTCCGCAGGAACAACAGGAGGGAACTTACATGGATCATCAGAATATATGGAGCTCCAGGTGCTCTGGTGATTTCGGTTTTGCCAATGTAGAATGGTGCCATTCCTTCCCCAAAAACACCGATAAGGATGAGTAATTTGGCAATGAGCGGGGTTGCATCTGTGTCCACAAGTTCCCCAATAGAGAGTGTTCCGCAAGTTGCGATGATGGTTGCTGCCCCTGCAAAGAGAGGAATAGTCGCCATCATGACGACTAAACCGTAGGAGAAGGCGGCATCCAGCACATGTTTGTTTTCGACGGCTGCAACGATGCCGATGTTTAAGATGCCGATGAAGATGGCAAACAAGGTGAAGTTAAAGATGTCTCCTGTGGTGATTGCCCCAATGGTGGAAATGCCGCAGGCCAGTGCCATGAATCGTTGGAATTTCATTATGTCCACTGGAATTTCTTTGATGTAGTATCCGTCGGTGCCGAACACGATATCAATGGGTCTTTCCGGTAGACTGACAAGGGCAAGGAGGAGGAACATCACAGCAAATGCAGCTAAAATAACTGTGTATCCAGATAGATAGTGGACTATGTCGCCGAATGGCAGTAAGAGAAGTGTCTGTTCATGTATTTGTTCAAACATTATTCAGCCCCTCGCATAGTCCCAACCAAGGACATTTTTGCCATGACTTTGAGCATGATACCTACCGCAGCAAGCATAGTTGCCAGGAACCATTGTGATGGGATGAACATGAAGATGAGGAATGCGATGATCCAGAGTGCCCATGCGTAGCCCGCTGCGTTTTCAATTTTTGCAAACGGAACGTCAACATTTTTTCCGAAAAAATAGATCATGAGCCCCAGTGCTGCTATTAATCCTCCAGAGAATCCGGTGAGAAAGATCCCGTAAGTGGTGAGCATGGCGCCTATGATCGGTGGTGCGGTTTTCATGACTTCTATGTCGAGTTTTTTCGCAGAGTGTTTCTGTTGAAGATTTTCTTTGGCGAGCCAAAGTTCAGAAATTGCCATGATCTCGGCAATACCGACGACAAGGCCAGGTAGAATGAGTGCCTCAGCAAGATCGGTGGCAATGAGTGCGATGACGACAAGTCCGGTTATCTCGACGAGATCGATGATGATCATTTTGTGGATGTCATCTTTTTCCTGTAAGATCGAGGAAAATGCGATAATGATGGTGAAAAAGGCGATTGCAATGCCGATGGTGTAGATCTGGGGCATGGCAAGAGGTATTTCGATCATTTTTTTGACCTTCGATAGAGGAATGAAGCTACAGCAAACGCTGCAAAGAAAATACTGGCTTCGACGATGGTATCTAGTCCTCGTGTGTAGTAGAGTATCTCATCAAGAATCCCACCAGGATGGCCGACGATGGTGGTTCCCAGGTGCTCGGTGGTGTTTGCCAGAAACCAGCTTACAGGAGTTAAGTATGCAGTGACATAACCGCTTGCTGGCGAATATTGCGGATACTGGGTGATGATGTGCGCTGGTTCAGTGAAGGGAAAGCCACCTCGATCGTAGGGGTTCAAGGAACTGTTCGGGTTGAAGGATTTTGGATAGAGCTGAGTTTCGTGATAGTTGAGGAGTGGAATGGTGCACAGGCAGATGAGGAAGATGAGGCAGGAAACAGTTGCATATATTTTGGGGAGATTGTCGATGTTTGCGAGGTAATCTGCGATTCGCTGTATTCTGGTCATACAATCTCCTTTGCCTCTTTCTTTTCGATGAGACGAACAAAGATGAGGATCATTACGATGTTGACAGCGATGAAGGTGATAAGGGAAAGCATTTCGTTGAATGTGAACATGATGAATATGAGACCGAATTCGGCGACTTCCATGTTGATGAGTCTGGTCAGATAGGTGCTGTCTCTCGGGTATGCGACACATGCGACACCTGCGAGAAGGAGAACGCAGCCTATAATAAATTCGATACCAATCATTGCAGTCCCTCCGGTTTTTTTCGGCACAGTGGAAGGATGAAGAATACGCCAGTCGGCATCATGAGAGAGATTATGATGACAACGTCAAGGTAGCCGCGGGTTACCATGAATATGACAACTCCTGAAATGAGGATGCTCAGGGTGATCAGCTTGTCGAACGGATCTTTGACCATGAGGGTAACAATGCCACCTATGAGGGAAAGGAGTGCAGCAAGGGAGATGAAGAGATCCATCATGGTATGACCTCCGGCGCAAGGCGTGATAATGTTGATGCGATTGCGTTTGCTTCGAGGGTCGCACCGACGAAATAGGCGATTGTGGCGATGATGGTTAGTGGATGGGGGAGGATGAGTGCGACGACGCCAGCAACTGCGAAATTCATGACGTTGATAAATGGAAGTTTGAGCAGGATGTTTTTTTCGAGAACTGCGCGCAATGCTGCGTAGATAGCAATTGTTGCACAGATGGTGGCAACGAGTTCGAACATTCAGATTTTCCTCCAGATATTGCCAATGATATGACTTGTGTGGCTGATAGAAACACCCTGTAACAAGAAAATGGCAATGATCATGCCTGCTATGAAGGATTCAGGAGTGAATCCTGCAAAGACATTGAGCGCCCAGATGGTGAGTGTGGCAAAAATAGTTCCGCTGATTCCTGCAAAACCCTTGTCGGCACATATGCGTGCGCCAACGAAGACGAGAATGGTCGCGGTGATTCCTCCGAGAATGCCGCATATCCAATAGCCACAAGCGGCAAGGAGTATACCTGCGGAGGCGTCAGGAGAGCAAATGATGTTACCTATCATCAAACCACCATTTCTATCCCCTCCAGCCGCAACGATTTCTCGGCTGACAGCGTCAGCACCCGAAACTCCCATCTCCATCGGGAGTTTCCAGAATATGTCAAGCGTCACAAATAATATGAGAGAAATTATCGCAGCGGCGGTAATGTATGCGAGTTCAAGGATCATGCTTTGCTCTGTCCGAAGAAAACCTACTAATCATGTGGGAGGATTTTATGTAAATGATTAGCTATTGACATCTGTTTCATTAATAAATTACGGATCGGTACTTGGTGAAATTTTGAGGACGTGCATAACGATTTTTCTGGAAAACGGAAGTGAGTTTGTTTTTCGTGAGGTTGTATTTGGAGTAATTGGCATTTTTTCGTTGTTTAGGTCGCGCTAACGTGTCACATTACGACTGAATGTGTTTATTGCCTTGTGTAAATTCGTTGTAAATCTGCAATGAATCGTTTAGGCTATCCCCAGATTGTTCTTTTCCAGAACTTTGTTCGATGATCATTTCTGAAAAACGCTGTAGTATCATAGTTCACACTATCTGATCAACAGCAACACGTATTCAGAATTTGGAGAAAACATATCTATGAAGCGAATGCTGATAATTTCACAATGCTGATTGCTTTGCTTGTGTGTGTTGTTCTGTTCTTTATGGCAGGTTGTGTCAGCACATCCACACCATCAGATTGGGATCTGAGTGGGTCGAACATCGGTGTTGTTTCAATATCGTCCGAAGATGACACATTGCGCATAAATCGCGTATAACCTCATAGGAGACTACAATAGCGCCTCTTACGATGCCAAAGATGAGACAAAAGTTGTGGTGACTCTGATGATACCTTGGATGACGTCTCAGACGGTGTTTTTGCCATGATGGACGAAAATAGCACTAAAAAAGAGAATTTTTTTGTTTTTAGGATTGTGGCTCGCAGCGCAGCATCTTATCGATTGCCCGTGCTGCTTTTTTTGCAGTACCCATCGCCAAAATCACGGTAGCAGCCCCTGTAGCCACATCACCCCCCGCGTATACTTTCGGTATCGATGTCTGACCGATGCTGTTCACCGCAATACTGCCGTTTTTGTTACGGACAAGATCCGGCAGCATCCGGAGAAGCAGTGGATTCGTCCCTTGGCCGATAGCCTCCACGACCACGTCAGCCTCAACCATGAAGTTACTTCCAGAAATTGGTGCAAACGAATGTCGGTCGTCGTTGCATGTACTGCCAAGCTCCATTCTGATAGCTTCAACGCATACAACCATCTTGTTTTCGTTCCCGATGAATCTCACCGGATTCGTACAACACATAAATTCGACCCCTTCCTCTTTTGCGTGACGGATTTCATCCAGTCGTGCCGGCATATCTTCCTCACCGCGGCGGTACATGAGAACAACGTCTGCACCCATCCGACGTGCCACACGGGCTGCATCCATTGCAACATTTCCTCCGCCGATGACAACAACCTTTTTTCCTCTTTTCACCGGCGTATCCCTTTCCGGGAATTTATTCGCTCCCATTAGATTCACCCTGGTCAAGAACTCATTTGCCGAGTAGATACCACAGAGATTCTCCCCTGATACTCCCATGAAATACGGAAGACCAGCACCAGTTCCGATGAACACCGCGTCGTAATTGAGTAGTTCCGCAACTGGTACATTGCGACCTACTACATAGTTTGTCTTGATTTCGGCACCAAGTTTCTTCACCTGTTCACTCTCTGCCTGCACAATATTTTTCGGGAGACGAAATGACGGAATACCGTACGTCAGAACGCCTCCTGCCTCATGTAATGACTCAAACACTGTTACCGCGTGACCAAGTCGCGCAAGTTCTGCAGCAGCCGAAAGACCAGCTGGACCGGAACCGACAACTGCGACCCTCTTACCAGTTGTAGGAAGCCGTTCCGGCGTCTCGATACCATTTTCTCTCTCCCAATCTGCAACGAATCTCTCTAAATGGCCGATGGAGATCGGTGTGCTCTTGCTCCCTAGCACACACTCTCCCTGACACTGCGTCTCCTGTGGACAGATCCTGCCGCAGATGGCGGGTAGTATATTTTCCTTCTTGATAATTCGTGCAGCTTCGCGAAATTTTCCGATTTCACATGCGCGGATGAATGCCGGAATGTCAATGCCGACCGGACAGCCTATTGCACACATCGGTTTCTTGCACTGAATACATCGTGCCGCTTCCACCCGAACTTCCTCTTCCGTGAATCCAATATCTACCTCCTCGAAATCGGCGATCCGCACATTTGCATCTCTGTCCATTCACTCCACCTTTTTGCAGCGGCATTCATGGTGTGCTTCATGATACTCGATCGATTGTCTCTCTTCGGTAACGTACATCAGCTGACGTACTAGCAGATCGTCCCAGTCGACTTGATGAGCATCAAATTCAGGTCCATCCACGCAGGCAAATTTCATCTTACCATCCACGACGACACGACAGGAACCGCACATTCCAGTACCGTCCACCATTACTGGGTTTAAAGATACGTATGTCTTAATGTTGTAGGGCTTCGTGACATCGCTTGTTACTTTCATCATCATGCCTGGGCCGATAATCCATACTTTGTCAATTTTTCTCCCGCTTTCGCATAGTGTCTTTAGTGGACCACTTGCAAACCCTTTAATACCATGCGAGCCGTCATCTGTCGTCACAAACAACTCATCACAGATATCCCGTATCTCATTCTCAAAAATTATTAGGTTTTTGTTGCGTGCGCCTATAATACCGATAACATAATTTCCAGCATTCTTTGCTGCCTGGGCAATAATAGACGTACAGGCTACTCCAACGCCACCTCCTACAATTACCACCGTTTCTGGGCCTTTAGCAATATCACTCGGTATTCCCAAGGGACCAACCACGTCCCGCAGATGATCCCCTGCAGAAAGCGTTGAAAGGAGTTTCGTTGTCGTACCGATTGCCATAAATGAAATTCGGATTAGATCGCCATCTATCCCTGAAATGGTCAGAGGAATGCGTTCGCCTGTTTCATCGGGGCGAATAATACAAAACTGTCCTGCCTGAGCATTGTGTGCAACCTGCGGTGCGCGAATCCACATTTCAAAAACCGTCTCTGATAAGGGGTGTGCTTTCACTATCTCATACATTAATATTTTACTCCGTTGTCCTGCCTTGAAAAATTGTGAGTGCGTATTGTGCGGCTGATAGCTTTAATCTGTGCTGAATTAATCTACGCCGGCTTGACGATTTTGCCGTGGCGTTACAAAAGCGAATATCTGGTCTACCGTAAAATTAAAAAAATGTTTGAAGCTCTAGTATCGTCTTTGCGGTATAGTATATAATGGGAATGAACTGTATATTGGCGTTATATTAACGTTAGTGAAATCACTCCAAATGCTGGATGAGGTTTTGTTATCCATAGTGGCTGGTTTTTTGTGTGATTGTTGACAAATTCAGGTCATTATCTCCTCTCTCATTTTCTCTGAGATGGTCGTTGTTCTTGTTTCATACATGGCGTAGGAGCCCTTTGGGAAGACTCCATACTATACTAGGAACTTAGGTTGCTAAATATCTCTTCCAAAACAATTTCGGAAATTTCTTACTCTCCAAACCTTCCAAAATATCATGCATGGCACGTGCATGCGTGTCACCACGTGTTTCTCAATATTGCAGAAGAACATGTGTTATCTGAGAGGCTTGAAAGCGCATATTTTTT
>JAIRRQ010000008.1 GCA_031255895.1 Methanocalculaceae archaeon | reverse complement strand
GGCCCCTCAGGAATTATTACCGCACCTACCGCAAGCACTTCCTCTCTGAGAAAAGATGAGCTGATTGCCGATATCACGCGGGGATGTTCAACCATGCGACCGATACTGTAGCCCCCCAGTGTGTAGATGCGACGAACGCCTAGAAGATCAAACACTCGCAGATATTCCTCTGCGAGCGTGTAATGCCCCTCAGAGCTGGTACTTTGATAGTCACCTGCAAGAAAAATTACCGATGTTTGTTTATTAATTCCAGGTACAAAAAAGATTTCGTTGCATGGCAAATGAAGAACCGCATCCTCATTGAGATACATCTGTGGTGGAAACAGCGTGGAAGTTATCTCCGCAATCTTCATCGCAGAAAGCGAACGGATCAAGTGATCCACCACCAATTTTCCGACATAACCTACACCAGGGAGGCCTGCTATTGCAATCTCTGCAGAGTGAGCAGATACGTTGTCCACGTACCAGTGCACATTTACTTGTTCCATTCACGCACCATCCTTCGAAATTTTCCGTACCGGTCCTGCGGAGAATAGCGGGCAGGATGCGTGGATTCTGTTGCAGCACCGCATTTCGGACAAATTTTTAAAAGAGTATAGGTGTGATCAATAGGGCACTGCCGGATATGTCCAGTCATAGCGCATCTGGTTATTTTTGTTTACGTACCAGTTTCCCAGTACCTTCAGCTCGCTCCATAACTCCGATTGCAGCAGTTGCAGCTTTTTCCAGTGCTTTTTCCGCAGATTTGTAGTCTGGGGCAACAACCTTTACTCGGTATTTGGGTGCGCCAAGATATAACAATTCGATCTCGGCACCGTCAACTTTGGGTTCGGCGGAGCGAAGTGCTCGTCGAATCACATTCACACCGTCCGGTTTATTGGAGGTGAGTTCCAGAATCGCGGAAACCGTAACCCGTGGTATTTTCACATTTTCTGATGCAACTTTTGCCAGCGCTGTTCTTGCAACATCAGACAAGGAATATTTTTCCAGAGTTGTATCGCCATAAACAGCGATATCTTCGAATGCACCGTAAAGCGAAGAAGATTCCCTGTACATTGCTTCTTCAATTACTTTGATCGGGACATTACTGTCCTTTGATGCGAATTCGATCCATTTATGGGCTTTTTGTTCGTTTTTCCAGTCCTGGATCTTTTCCCGTCGCTGGTGTTCGTTTACATCCTTGAGGGAAAGATCGATGTGGCCACGGGACGCATCCACGTGAAGAACCTTACATACTACTTTCTGTCCTTCGCGAATGTAATCTCGGATGTATTTGATCCATCCACGTGCAATTTCTGCAATAGGGATTAATCCCTGACGTCCTTCATACTCATCTAGGGCAACAAATGCCGCGAAATCCTTGACCTCTGCAACGCTGCAGACGACGAGTTCTCCTTCAATTGGCCAGTCTCTTTCACTCATTGATGGTATTTCCGAATCTATTCATAGGATGCGATGACGTCAGCTTTAATGTTAGCCTTGCCACCGGTTGGTTTTGCGAGAACATGACCGCAGACGATGCACTCAACCTTTGAGGAGGCCTTCTCGAAGACGAGCTGTTCGTGTTCACAGTCTGGACATTTAATCCTCAGAAATTTGCTCCGATTTTCGCGAATTGTTTTTGTCATTCTTGTTCACTCCGTGAGTTCAAATTTGCCAGCACGGTACCCTGCTCTCAGGTGCGCTTTTTTGCATTCCTTGCACCGATAGCGAACGTTGATCTTCTTGGTTGGTTTATCTCCTCCAGGAACCTTACCAAACTTACCGCGGTTCCCGACGAAACTACGGCGTGCCTTTTGTCGGTCAATCCAATGGAGGCCGGTCGTTTTGCCTTTTTTTACCTTTTCTACCTCGTGTTCGGTGTGCTTCCGGCAGTACGGACAGTAGGTGTTGAATTTTACTGGTTTTTTCATGAAGATTATCCTCTCTCTGGGTCAAGGATGCCAAATACCATACTTATTTACGAAGCCTGATATTTAATGCTATGTCGTGGTTACAAAGAATTTCTGCCATGAATCGTGGTAGTGAAACGATGTCTCCTGGAGAAAGAGCGTAACATCGCCCACTATAGTCCTGAAATTCCTCGACTTTTTCACGCACCATAATCACACGGTGCGATTCAGGAGCAGTATCCACATTGACGTTGTTGTTCTGGAACGTTTTATCGGCATATACATCCGCAAATGAGATTGAATCAGCCGAAAATGATTCATCAACTGCAGTCCCAGCATCCGTCGAGATGAAGTGGAACGCGATAGGAGCATCCAATGTTTGTTTACCGTCAAGAAGAGCCTTTCTGCATGCGGTGGCCGAGTTTGCAACAATCTCATAAAGTGAACGTTCCCCGGGAACCATGAAACGGAGTTCTTCGCGGTTGGTCTCCTCATCAGTCGCTTGAGCAAGGGCGAGTGAAAAGATTTTGCGGGTGCGCTCAGCATAGAGGTCACGGAGATACTCGCGCAGACTTTCACGTTCCTTCAAGAGAGACTGCACACCTTCTCCAAAGGGATCACCCATGCTACACGCTTCATTAGTCAGAGCAGATAGTTCCGCATGCACCATTTCATACAAGACCACGGGAATCTCGGTGAGTGAACCGCTGTTGCGCTCGTCGATCAGATAACCGTGAAGTTCCGAAATGCTGATAATACGATCAGGCATTTACGCCCCTCCAATCTCTGCAATACCGCGACAACAAAGGAAGACGGCAAGTGCTTCCGGAACTGTGTTCGATCCTACGGCAAGGTCATAGCGATTCCCGAGCATCGGCATCGACAACGGGAAGGAACACTCGACCACCACCTGTCGCTCACCAAAGACGACTGCATCTATCAGTGGATCAAACGCCACAAGATGACTGATCTCAAGGGGAGTTACCCGCATACCGGAACCACCATGCAGAGAGCCGGGATGGCGAATGAGTCGCTTGATGTCGGTGGTAACCGGTTCATCAACCAGGGCAGCCATGGAAAGAACTTTGTCCTGAAACGGCTTGTTTTCAGAGTTTGTAATTGCACGGATGACTTTGTTTTCAAGCAATTTTTCCGGAAAGGTCGCGGCGATAGCACGGGTCACGTCAAAATTTTTCAGGAATCCTG
>JAIRRQ010000085.1 GCA_031255895.1 Methanocalculaceae archaeon | reverse complement strand
TCACAGATCAGTTGCAGTAGTTGGAACAAGAATTCTGTTGTTGCACGGAATATCCCCTCTTGCAAAAATCATACACCTCGTCACAAACAACGCAAATCCGTCTCCCATCGTATTTATCCGATGTCTGTCTATACAGATAGCAGAGAATTCTTCATCACGTTCATAATGCATCCAGATCAGATGACGAAATCTTTTGGGGGTTTGGATACTGTCAAATTATTCCAGATGAACACGGTGGAGTTTGACTTATCTCGTTTCGACCTAGAGCCATGGAATGCGATTGGTTGGAATGGCACAATAAATTACCAAATCTTCTCGTGGTATTTTCCGTGTATACCAAGTACTGTCATGCTTATTTTGAATATATTTTTCAAAAAAAATTCAAAAAAGAGATTTTTATTGATATTTGTCCCCAAAAAAACTATTTTTAAAAAATTTTCTGTGTGAATGCAACAGAACCCGAAATTCTGGTGATCCGTACTTTAACGTTCTGGCCAACTTTTGTTCCGGAGACGTATAGAATATATTTGCCGATGTGGGCAACACCATCGCCTTTCTTGCTGATGGACTCTATGTGAACTTCAAGTTCTTTGCCTTCTTCGATTGCTGAACCCTGAACGTCTGTTTTCGCTTTGCGTTTTCTGATCGGACGTTTTGAACCGCATGCTTCACAGAGAAGCATCTGAACACGATCATCTTTGATGAGTTTAGTGTCTGGGCGGCCGCATTCGGAGCAGATGACGTAGTCGTTTACGTACGTGGTCACTATTGCTTCAAACTGTGATTCTTCAAATTTTCCATTGAAAACGGCACGATTACCGTCGATCTTGCCTGCAGTTCCAAGTTCTCCCAAGATGAATTTCATGAAATGATCCCTGTCGCGGTTGAGCATACTGGCAATATCGGCGAAGTTTTCCAGAACGGTGGTCTTGCCTTCGATATAGATCTTAGTCTTTGGCATGATGAACCGTTCGCCAGTATCAGTTGGCTCGGGCATCTCCGAGTACGCTGATTTCAGCATTTCCTCATATGATTCAACCATAATATTACATCTTGGCGCTGGAGGCATAAAGTTCTGATGTCAGATAATATCATGTGGCTCTGAGTCGAAATGATGTCATCAAAACCGTATTTTTGGTAGTAGATCAACATCTGCTTGCTGTTCAATATGCACTAATGTATCACACTACGAGGATACTATGAGGGAACATATTTACCGATTCGTGTAAATCTGTCGCCAAACCTGATTATATACTTCAGTGAAGCATTTGAACTGTCTTCCCATTACTTCTTCTCCAAAACTTCATTTTTTGATTATCTCGAAAAAAAACATAATCTTGGTGTGGGGTGGTGTTGTCTGCGCAAGTGTTTCCGTTTTTATCTTGGGATAGTGATTAGAGAACGCGCGATCCATTGTGTTCATCTGGGATAATTTGACAGTATCCGAACCCCCAATAGATTTCGTCATCTGATCTGGATGCATTATGAACGTGATGAAGAATTCTCTGCTATCTGTATAGACAGACATCGGATAAATACGATGGGAAACGAATTTGCGTTGTTTGGGACGAGGTGTATGATTTTTGTAAGAGGGGATATTCCGTGCAACAACAGAATTCTTGTTCCAACTGTTGCAAGTGATCTGTGATAATTCGGATTAAAACATCCTATTTTTCCGATCAGTAATATGTTTCAGTCTCTCGAAATGGATTTTTTGCCACATCACAAAATTCATTGCAAGGGTGATGAAAAATCACACCCCAAATGGAAAAAAACTGGAAGTTATCAAGACATTCACAAGCACCCTAACGTGAGAAAGTACTCTCTCATGTCTTCGCGTGAAAAGGATAAAATTCTGTGCAACTTGTGTACAAAGAAATCTTTATGGTTGTCTATTGAATGCAGTGAATCCAGACGTACATTTCAGATATTTTTGGTTCCGACATCTGGTGACCCCAGGTTATCATGCAAAAAGCTGCTTTGCGTCAGTACAAACTCATAACTTCCGATTCGTGATGTCATGATGGACGACAAAATTCTCATTTTCTGAACGTTATAGGTAGAATGTGTCTCCCTTGAAAGAGGATCTGTAGCATACTCTCAAGACATAGATCATGACAAACACCACAATGATTTTCAAAATTTGTGATACCAGGGTTCTTGTTTTTTTGTGTGTCGGAGATGTTCATAGATATGTTCTGCTTCGGATGTGAATGAATAATGATACTCTGTCCCGACCATCTCTACAGAGACAATATCCTCCTCTGCATATCGTCGGAGATACCATCTGAGAGTTTCCGGTGATAAATCCAAAAATTCGGCGAGTTCTGTTCTGTTTGCATGTGGATGTTCGTATAACACCTGAAGGAATTTTCCTGATTTCTTCCTGGCAAGCAACTGGAAAAGTGTCTGTTCGAATTGTTCTCGAGTTTCTGCTCCTGCAAGATAATACAACGTCGACCCGTTCCGTGAAATTTGCGTCAGCTTTCCAGTACTTTTGAGTTTATGCAGATGATAGCATATCGAACCGCGAGATGTCATCAATTCGGCAATCAGTTGTTTCTGGGAGCACCCGGGATTTTCCTGTATATATGCAAGAATCCGTTGTGGTACGATGGATCCCATCCGTTGTTTTGTCGACCGAAAATGCGCGACACAGAAATATTCAAGCAGAGTGAAGAGAAACGGAGTGGCAACGAGGATTAAATTATGCAGTGGCGTACCTTCAAAGAATGTCGACAGATGGTTAATGAGTCTCTGCCGCCAGAACAGCAGAATGGTCGCTCCCTTTGCATCAATCACGTCCATGTCGTCGTCAACAACGAGTTTAGTGTCTTCTGCGATATCATGTATCTGAATTTCGCTGATACTTATTTGCGGAAACAGCGAATATGCTGCAATAGTCCCGATGAG
>JAIRRQ010000057.1 GCA_031255895.1 Methanocalculaceae archaeon | reverse complement strand
CAGAATTGATCGAATGCCGTACTTTGCAATCGTTGCCTCATGTGTTCCACACACATGCATAATTCGGATATTCCTATCAACCATCTTGGCGAGTGTCTTTGCCATATCAATTCCGATGGTCATAATTCTGTTAATATTTGTACATGCCAGCACAAATATTCATTGATCTGTTGCGAAGAGACAGCCTCCTTTGGCATGAGTGTATGTACTATATTTGAACTAAGATCGCATTCTATCTTAGAATATCTCCTTGTGGCAATGACTACATTGTTGCGAAATGATGTAATCAACTATTTTTACTCATATAATTAAACAATGGACTCATTTTTTTATAAAATAAATAATTTCAATTTTTTGTAATGGTCGCTGGAATGGCGCGATGACCTACCAAATTATCTCGTGATATCGCGCGAATTTCAATCAACGGGTTTTTTTCTCATGTTTTCCGTAAACACAGCGATATTCGAGAGAAAGTCATGTCTGAAGTGGAGATCAATGTCAAAATACTTTCGAATCGTGTTTTTCATGACTACTTCAAATAAAATTGCACAATGATGTCAAAAATATTTCGGAAAGATATTTAAAGAAAAATATCAGAAGTGAAAATTCTTCTGCACGATCTTAATCGCACAGAAATCACCACACATAGTACACGCATCCGTATCCGCAGGCATCCGTGCATTCCGAATCTCTCTTGCCTTTGCTGCATTCAGTGCAATTGCATACTGCCGCTCCCAGTCAAGATCACGTCGAGCATGGCCCATTCCCAGATCCATCTCGCGGGTCTTTGGAAGTTTTATCATATCACCGACATGTGCCGCGATCCGAGAGCTGATAACGCCTTCATACACTTCCTCGGGCGTTGGCAATGCCAGATGTTCTGCAGGCGTCACATAGCAAACAAAGTCCGCTCCTGCTGCTGAGGACACCGATGCACCTATAGCTGCTACCCGATCATCATAACCTGGTGCGATATCTGTTACAAGTGGGCCAAGCATATAGAACGGTTTATTATTCGTTACCCGTTTTTCTAGCTGCACATTTGTTGCAATCTCATCCAGTGGAATATGACCAGGTCCTTCTATAATACATTGGACACCTGCTGCATGTGCCTGATCCGCGAGTTCCGCATTGATCAAAAGCTCCTGAATCGCCGCTCGATCGGTTGCGTCATGACAAGCTCCAGCTCGCATACCGTTGCCGAACGAAAGTGTGACTTCATGTTCCTTTAAAATTTCGACCAGATAATCGAATCTACGGTACAGTGGATTTTCTTGTTCATTGTGTAGCATCCATGCTGTCATAAATGCACCACCTCGAGATACGAGACCTCCGTGACGTCCCTGATGTTTCAGCCGCTTCATAGTTTCATAATTGATACCCGTGTGGATCGCCATAAAATTCGTACCGAGTTTCGCCTGCTTTTCCGTTACCTTAAACAGATCCTCTTCTTCCATGAAAACTACCCCCCCTTTTTCACGAGCAGCCTCGATAAACGCCTGATACAGGGGAACCGAACCGACCGAAAGCGTCGTTGCTTCAATCACACGTCGGCGAATATCAAGGAAATTTCCACCGGTTGAAAGCTCCATCAAAGAATCAGCGCCTGCAAGCTCTGCTTGACGAGCCTTTTCAATCTCCTCCTCCACGTTTACGATATCGGATGATGTACCAATCGAAGCGTTCACCTTCGTACGCATACCCGAACCGATACCGCAGAGTTTTACCTTTCGGTGGGGACTCATTGGAATCACAATATGTCCACAGGCAATACCTCGACGAACAAAATCATTGGTTACACCTTCAGCAGCTGCAACAATTTTCATCTCTTCGGTGACAAGTCCATGTTTTGCGTCTTCCACAATGGTCATGGATAGTAATCAGGATGTATGTGATATAAACTATTTTATTTTTAATAATACAAATGCAATTTAATTTTCAAAGTAGACAACAAAACACGATGTTAATACAGATAATACAGGGTAATTATTAAATTACAAAAAAAAAATTGCATTTAGAGTTGTTTTGTTGGAGATGTTTGCAAAAAAATTTATCTTTACAAATTTATCATCCGTTCAAAAAACTTTGGTGGATGATATTCTTCCTGTACATCCACTCGAATGTATCCTGGTTCCGCTATATCTAGCACAACGGGAATAATAACATCCACCAGCTTATCACCTATGATCTCTCCAGTAAGTCCACCGAGTACCGTTCCTATGTACTTACCAATTACCTTTCCAATTGTCTCACCGAATACCGTGGCTGTCCTCCCAGCAATACTCCCCATCCACTTTCCGGCAAGTCAACCGAGTGCTGAACCCGTTGCAATAGAAGCAATTTTGATTGGAATCGCAAAATCTGCAGAATGGATCACATTTTCGTATTAGGAGATGATCATGTATATTTTTATCGGTGAAGTCTGATTCTAAAAACACATTTTTAAAACATATCTTTAATATAGTTCACAGCGGGAATTATTGAATATGGTAAAAGTACCCTGTCAGGAAATTGTCTGGGATATCATCCCTGCCATGCAGGCAGCCCTTGCCGCTGAACTGGTCAGTCGCGGTGTATCTCAGATCAAAGTCGCTAAAGCCCTGTCAGTTGCTCCGTCTACCGTGTCTCAGTATCTCTCTGGTAAGAGAGGGTATCGCATCGTTTTCGACGATGACATCAAAGAACGCATCGGCAAACTCGCTGAAGACATCAACTGTGGAACAATCACCGAAGACATACTCGGAGAAAAGTTTTGTATTATCTGCCGTCATCTCCGCGATTGTGAACCTTGCGACAGATGAAAGGCATGAATACTTTCTTGAATGGACTTTTCAATGAACAGTTGTTTGCCTTGACAGTTAATGGCAGAAATGTTCTTTCAGTTCTCATGCTTCCCAACTTGCTGGAAGAATTCGCTCGTGGTTATCTTGTAACTGAAGCAATCATTACCACTGACGAAATCGAATCGATCATGATTGATGGTGCAACGATTGGTGTCCTCACCAAAAATCCCTTCAAAGTCATCCTCCCTAAACGGGCAGTCATCTCTGGCTGTGGTGGTACCACATCCTATCTGGACTCTGCGCAACTGCCGGTTATCTCGGATGGTATCACAATATCGATTGATACCCTCTCTATACAATTTCCGCAGCATATTCTTTCTGTTGGGGGATTCTGCGCTGCAGCCATCTTGCCTGATGGTACTACTTTCATCGCAAGCGACATAAGTCAATCTATTGCAATTGACAAGGCATGCGGCCTCCTCTTTCATGCAAATTTGCGATCCACAACTGCAGCTCTCGTTATATCTGGTAAATCCACTGCTGACACCGTGCGAAAAACCCTCAATGCAGGCTTTTCCATCCTCGCTGCCTATCAACCACCGACTGTTCTTGCAGTAAAACTTGCCGAAAC
>JAIRRQ010000048.1 GCA_031255895.1 Methanocalculaceae archaeon | reverse complement strand
TCGGATCTTCTCCGATAGCCTTACGCTGTTGGTATTCTTCCCACGCTGTGGAAATTACTTTTCCGCAGGTGAAACATCGAACTGGTATCATCAATTATCCTTCTAAGGTTATTAATCTGCCTGTTGTTTCGCAAAAGAGGGTGAGGAGTTCACTCCCTTGTAGAACATATGTTCTGAAAGCGAGAGTTAACGGTACGATTTTTGGAATCGTGCACGTGCACCACGTCCATGCGGTTTTTTTGCTTCTTTCTGGCGCGAATCGTTGACAAGAAGCGTACGATCGTAGCTGAGGTAAATCTCTTTGATACGCGAATCGTTGGTCCAGTTCAAAATGCCACGACCTAGTGCCGTGCGGATAGCTTCTGCCTGACCCATGACACCGCCTCCGAAAACATCAATGTCGACATCTACATCGTCTATTGCATCTGACGCGAGAGCGATTGCCTCAGAGATCTTCATGCGGATGATCTCACTGCCGTAGATTTCAAGCGGAACTGAGTTGATACGAACTCTGCCTTTACCCTCTCTGAGGGTAGCACGCGCAATTGCTGTCTTTCTCTTACCACTGGTGTTAATGATCTTCATCTTTTTCCACCTATTAATACTTTGCTCCAAGGTTTGTGCTGATTGCACCAATGGTGATGTAGCGTGCGCTGCTTAATCGGTTGCGATGCGCTGTCTCAAGGATTTCTGCATCTACATCCTTAAGCTCGTAAGGAACACCTACGTAGACTTTGACGCGGCGGAATGTCGCTGCTCCTGACCGAGTCTTGTATGGGATCATACCGCGGATCGTGCGTTTGACGATTTGATCCGGGCGTCTCGGGTAAAACGGACCGCCTTCAACAGAACCACGAACGCGCTTTACATAGTATTCTTCCATGACCATCGCACGGGAACCAGAGATAATGACCTTCTCGGCGTTGGTAATGGCTATTTCCTCGCCTGCAAGAATGCGCTGAGCAACAATGCTACACATTCTTCCGAGCAGAAGATTTTCTCCATCGATAACAGTTACCATGCCAGTTCACCTCAGGATTCGGACACGACTGCCCTTCGGGTTCGCAATAACAAGCTCTTCGATTGTCATGCAGATGCCATTGGCTTCCATAATTTTCTCACGTGCGGCATCGGAAAAATTGAGTGCAGCTATCTTGACAGGAGCGGTAATCACGCCTGCCGCAAGGACTTTCCCAGGGACCAGGATGATCTCATTCTCTTTCGCGTAACGGCTAATTTTTCCGATGTTGACTTCGGCGTAGTTTTTGGTGGACGTGTTCAGGCGTCCTGCAATTTCTCGCCATATATTAGCCTCGTTTTCCCTTGATGCTCGTTTAAGCATACCGATTAGGGATTCGAGACGGGGGTTTGTTTTATTCATTTACAGTCCCTCAGCAAATATGTCCTGTAATGCATCAGTCAGATCTATGGATCGCAACTTGATATGCAGCAGTGCTCTTTCGATGATCTCTTTGACTGGCAGAGAACCATCGCTCTCAACAACAAAGATGAATTTTGTGCTATCAGCATCGATGGTAATAGCGGGGTTTTCACCTATCCCGCTGCTCACACATGCAGTTTCACAGAGACGACACATGGAACAGTCCTTTTCTTTGCTTTCGCCGTTCACTACACGGATGTGAATAGTGTTGTCGGACACTTCGAGAACGTCACGAGGACATTCGACAACACACTTCCCACAGACGTCGCAACTGTCATGGATAGTAATTATCGGGAACTCTTTGTAACCACAGGCGAGAGTCGGTTGCCATTTGGCATGCTCAGAACCCGTGTTGAGTTCAGCGATAGCTTCCAGAACAACCTTTTGACCTTCCCAAAGTTTCACGATTGGTATGTTTTTGTGCACCGGAACTATGCGCGGATCCATGGATATCAAATCACCAGAGGTGACCACCCCAGGACCTTCAACACTCAGGGTGAAAGTAATCGTGCATTGCTGGCAGCCGATATCATCACAAGTGCACTTATTTCGAGGAACAAACTGGGATAGATCGGTTTTAATCGGAACTAGCCCAAGTCTGTGTGCAAGGATTTCATCAAAGAGAACACTAGTGTTGTCATAGATGCGAACGTCTTCGATGGCAATGGTTGGCACCTCGCCGATCATGGTACGTCTAAGGGAGTTTGCAAACGCCAGGTTTGCTCCGCTGATAGTAAACCGTGCAACAGAGTCATCGAGCCTGCTGAATACAAGATCCATTCAGACTCTCCTACCTCTTCTACCACCTGCTGGGCGGATACTGTCATGCGGTACTGGAGTTACATCTTCGATTCTGCCGATACGCATGCCAGCACGAGAAAGTGCTCGGATTGCCGCCTGTGCTCCTGGTCCAGGAGAGCGCTGTTTTCCATTACCGGGGGCACGGACACGGATGTGAAGTCCAGTGATGCCCTTCTCCTTTGTTGACTGGGCAATGTTGATCGCCATCTGCATCGCTGCATACGGAGAAGATTCATTGCGAGCTTGCTTGACAACCATACCACCGCTGCTCTTACAGATTGTTTCCGCACCTGACAAATCAGTGACTGTGATGATCGTATTGTTGAAGGATGCAAAAATGTGTGCAATTCCCCATTTTTCGCTTGTTTCTGCCATTGTTTTCACACCCTCACATTCATAATACGCTGGCGTTCACCGTTTGCATCGCTTGCGAGGCTGGAGGTTGCGTAGTATGCGATGCTTGCTTCTTCTGCGATGGATACCATATAGCTCGGGATGGACACGCGTCGACCATCGATGGCGATGTGACCGTGGGTGATTAATTGACGTGCCTGTTTTGGGCTACGTGCAAGACCCTTGCGATAGACGATGGTTTGCAGACGGCGTTCTAAGATGTTCTCTACTTTTAATGAGAGAATATCATCCATTGCGGCATTCACACCGATCATGCCGTAGCGCTGAAGAGTGCTGATCAGTTCATCGCGACGTGCGACAGTTTTTGTGGTCTCGCCGATGGCAGAGATCATTGCGAGCACTTCACGGGCTCCTCCGCGGTGTTTACGAAGAATATCGGTTGCTCTCCAGATCTCACGTTTGTTACGAAGACCGTAGATGATAGCGAGTGCACGCTCACTCTCGATACGTGCCTTTTCAAAGCGACGTTTCGGGGATGAGTACTGTTTGGTTTCCTTTCCTGGATATCCCATTCTTCATCACCGTGATTGGTTGTTCCGTCTCTTGGAAACACCGACAATCTTTCCAAACCGTCCGGTGGATTTGGTGTTCTGACCACGTACCTTCAGACCACTCTCATGACGAATGCCGCGATAACAGCGCATTTTTTTCATGAGGTTAACATCATCTTCTTTTGCAAGTGCTAGATCGCTGCCATAGAGGTGTTTCGGAACACCAGAGTACACATCTACCGGGCGGTTGACCATCCATGCCGGGACTGAGGTTGGGTATGCGAGTACCTGTTCCTCGAGGCGCTCGACATCTCTATCTGCGAGGAGACCCATCGTTGCATGGGTATCGACTCCTGCACGGCGGGAGATGACGAGTGCGGTGTGGAGGCCTATGCCCTCAATGCCGGTCAGTGCAAGCTGCACCGGTTGGGTACCGTCCAAATCATTGTTAATGATCCGCACAAAATATTTCAGTTCTGACTCTTCGACCATGATAGTCACCTCTCAATAAAGAGATAAGTCTCATATAATGAGCGCTTCGTACTCCTAAACATTTCAGGGATGATTTACCCCTGGAATAAACGCAGACGGAGGGATTTGAACCCTCGAGTCCCAAGGGGGACACAGGTTTAGCAAACCTGCGCCATACCAGGCTTGGCTACGTCTACAGAGAACTCCGCATCTTTCCTGCATTACTGCAGGCAGCATAAAAATCCATCAAAAAGATTTAGTATGCTTTCGACACTCGCGATGTTACATTCCACAAGAATGATCCATGTATGAACGCTCGGATCACACCTGACACACCGCTCCACTAAATTGAGTGCTTTAATAAATAAGATATGAAATAATATAATACTTGTCCTTTATCGTATCTTCTAGGGAGATTACGACGTCATCTATATAGCCTCGTCCACCAAATGAATAACCTACATGAAGCTGAAGATCATCGAGCTCGAAAAAGGCAAGATACGGCTAAGTCTTGAAGGGGAAGGACACACATTTATGAATGCACTGATAGAGGAAATTCTAGCAGATTCCGAAGTTGATGTGGCAAAGTATGTAATTGAATTTCAGTTTTCGGATTCAGATCTATTCATTACGATGAAGGTGGGATCAAAGAAAGATCCGGTTACGGTTATTCGTGAGGCATGCAATCGGATCTCGATGAAATGCGATGATCTGCTTGGCTGTCTAAAAAACTGAACATAGTAGGTTCCACCAGTTTACCCACAGGTGCATGTATAAGGGATATTATATATTAATATTACATATCATGATAATAATGCTTATTGATGCTTTTTTTTGAATCATGCTTGATGAGAGACGATACACAAAATAAAACGACGTAAGAATTGCATACCGAATCGGGGATTTCGGAATGTTTTTTGTGATTTTCAGCTGCCTTTATGATCCGATAGAGGGGATCGAAAAATCTGTTTTTCAGATACTGACAAAAAATATTCATGATATTGTAGATATATCTGATCGAAATGAGATCAGTATCTCTTCAAATGAGGATGGTGATCCAGTATGTAGTTGGCGCGCATATGATTGGTGACGGAGATCTGAAGATTTTCGGATACGGATATTAGTCTATCTGATCATTTGATAGATGAGACGAGCACCAATGAATTTATTTCTGTACTCCCTGCAACGCAGGAGATTTTGGAACGTGAAATCCGTTTTTCAGAAATATTATTACTTTTTAAAAAAAATATGCACAGACATTTTTGTTCTTTGGTTTATCTAGAGTAACCACTGAATGCATAGAATGTACGGAAATTTTCGGTTGGTTGACAGATCAATGCTTCCAGCAGAGTGAAAACTATTACCTGAAAAGAGATATTTTCGAGCTTAGTTAGTTTTGCATGCCGGAATCACGATTTCCTGTCCACAGCTGAAATCGTCACATTTATCAGTACCTCGGTGATAGGCATCATCGGTAGAGAAACCCCAATAAATCTTCGAATATCTCCAATTTTGCTAACGTCACGAACGCCTCGCAGGATCTGAAAAACGCAGGTGAATATAGTACTTCCACAAACCGGTTTTCGTCAAAACAAACAGAACAGCGAATATTTCCGCTCTATTCACGCAAACGGCGCTATTGAGATTTAAGCGACTATTTACACCTTACGCATTTGCATACTGATTGATTTGTATGCAATGTCACATATACACGATTAACAGTGTAATTTCGGAGATCTACTCACGAAATCAGAGATATCTCACCCAAAGAGAAGTAGATGCGGAATAGTGCAGATGAGGTCTTCAAGATGATCTTGCGTGTCATTGATGCGATAGATGAGGTTCGTCACCTGTGAATTGCTAACAGCTCTCATGCTTACAATGAAAATACTTACAAAAAGGATGATGTTTGCAAGAACGATGAGCAAATTCACCCGTTTTTTCGGGTTAATTGATTTTTCTGATGTTTATTATTACGAGGGATTACATGATATTCTACTGTTCTGTCAATTTTACTCAAAAATATGAAAAATCCATTCCTGCATGAGAAAAAAATTCTTGAATAAAATGTAAAATCTGCTTTCGAAAGTATTTAACATCTGTTTTGATATGAATAATCACATGTCGAAAAATCTCAAACAACCAAATTTGACTCTTGCCGAATGTCATGAATAAGCCAGGACTTTTAAGGCGAAATCCTGTTCAGTCATCATCTTGATAATCTACCGGCACTAACATGTTACTACGTGAGAGGGAGAATGCGGCCGACGGTGATCATTTCGGGATCGCTGAGGAAAGTCCTCCCACCATTCAGGTAACGCAGCCGTGTGCAAACATGGGTGGCGAGAGTCACGGCTCTGGAACAGAAACGACACGCCCTTCACTGAGCAATGAGACGGTACCTAACCCGTCGAGCGCTGAGGTGAAGGTATCGATGAAACGGCGAATCCCTGCGGGTGCAAGTCAAAACAGGATCTGCGTGCGACTCCTGAACGCCATGATCCGGGTACGACGCTTAGCCGAATGCCGCAATGAACAGGAGGAGGCTTATTACTCCGACTCACGTTTTTCACAACTGTTTCTTTCTTGGATGTGATAAATAGATAGATATATGGCAGATGTGCCAAAATATGGAATGATTCCCATTTTATCAATAATCTTCTTCGACTACATTTGTACGTCACCAAAACAGTTATTTTTTTAAATGACGCTGATCAATTGATAATTTTCATTGATCCTTTAAAGAAATTCGAGGAAATTATCTGTGAATTATTCGCCATTGACAATGATGATCTCAAAATTTTTACGAATTTGAACGCAAAAATGATGAATGATGTCCTGTCCATATCATCTCTGTGTTGACTCACAAGTGATCGTTACGAGCTTCAGGAGGTGGTGATTTGTGGAGAACGCATTATCCACTATTTCCTCTGTCTAACAAGGAAAAAAATTGAAAAAGTATATCTCAAGAATCAGAATCCATACTTTTCCCAGTACGTATTGATCAGTCGATAGTATATTTCCTCAGAGGATCGCAACTGTTCGATTTTTACCCGCTCGTTTAACCCGTGCAAACCAAATAACTCTCCTGGTCCGTACTCAATTGCCCGAAATCCTGCCTTGCGCAACATTCGTGCATCAGATGCTGCCCATTGTACCATCGGTTTTGAGGCAACACTACACACGCTGCTTATAGCGCTTACTGTACTTTGTACCAGAAACGACATCGGATCCGTGAGAGAAGCATTCGTCTTTGTGATCAACGTAATTTTCGCTGAAATTGGTAATTGTCTGGAAATTTCGTCGAAAAGATCATCACAATCACAACCCCAAGGCAAGCGGATGTCCATTGTTAAGTAGCACTTTTGAGCAACAATATTCACGCGTTCTCCTCCGGAAATAAGACCCGGATTGTACATAATCTGTCGGAAAATTGGAGAAAGATCACAACCACCCGGTTCCCGTTGCGTGTCGCTGATAGCAATGGAATGTTCAATAAGCTCCTCCAATGCAGGAGATTGAGGATATATACGATCACGCAAGATACTCATCCATGTAAGAAATGAAAAAGCCTGTATAATCGCACTTTCTCCCACCACTGGAAACAGCGACGAATGTCCAGGTATACCTGTAAATTCCACCTCAAACCGACAAATTCCTTTCTGACCGATCGACGGCGCAAACATATGGGTAGGTTCTGCAATCAGAACGTCACAGGGATGAATCAGTCGTTTTTCGATCAGATATCGCGTTCCATAACGCTCTCCCCCCTCTTCATCACAGACAAATGCAAGAGCTACTGGCATTTCGCCGAAATCATCCATCGCCCGTTCCAGTGCTGTAAGGATTGCCGCACAACCACCTTTCATATCAGTACTTCCACGACCATGCACATACGCATCATCAACAACCCCTGCATATGGAAGGATATCCCAGCCATCATCCATTGCAGGAACTACATCCATGTGGCCTGAAAACATCAATGCACGATTTTGCACGCGAGAAATAACATTGCAGTGCCCAGGTGCTCCCTCTGTAATATCCGAACGGACACCAAGTCCTTCAAGAAGCGATGCAATATACTGGGCAACATCCGTTGTGTTACCTGGCGGATTTTCGCTTTTGATCTTCACCAATTCCGAACA
>JAIRRQ010000118.1 GCA_031255895.1 Methanocalculaceae archaeon | reverse complement strand
CACCACCGCGCGCCGGAATCCTTCGCGCTTCTCCACTCGGATGATTGCCTTGGAAATGTGTGCAAGCGCCGTCCCTCCGAGCCCACTTAGTCTGTGATGGTCCACATCCATAAATACCTGGTTAGTAATCATGACTGGAATATCGAATCGCTTTGCAAGTGCAAGCAGCACCATCATTTGATGTGACAACATGGACAGTGCCTCTTTTGTCTCCATCTGCTCCAAACGATAAAGTGCAGTCGCCGAATCTACCACGATCAGTTGCACCTTTCCCGCACGCAAAAGTGCCTCGCTTCCAGAAATTATACTCCCTTGTTCTGCAAACGTCATAGGTTCTTCAATATAGATGCGCTTTGCAAAATTTTCTGCGTTTTCCCCTGCAATTTGGGAAAATCGATCTACTGAAAATCCTTCGGAATCTATATATACGACACCTCCGTTGGTTCGCAGCACTGCAATCGCAGCAATAAGGCAGAGAGTACTCTTTCCAGAACCTGCCTCTCCCACAAACTGCGTAATCATTCGTGGTTCAATCCCACCACCCAATAACCAGTCGAATCCTGGAACAGTCGTGGAGATTTTCCTAACTACTCCTTCTTCCATGCCCCCTCCTCAACAATCTGTTTTACATCTCGAATAGATACCCCTGTTGTGTTCGCTATAGCTCGCACCTGATCGAACTCAGCCTTGTGTGAATATGATTTTCCATCCATAAACGCAGTTTTTACGTCAACTGCGAATGCAGTCCCATTCACCACCACCCTCTTGGACGAGACGCGACGGTCAGCCACAAATCTATGCATCATTGGCATGCAGCGGACGCCAAGACTGCCTGTTTCTCTGGCAAGCATTCGTGCTAATCGCTCGGAATCCGATTGTTTTGCAATCACTCGAACAATGTAACCAGGGCGTCCCTTTTTCATTGTCACAGGTACCAGACACGCATCCCGAGCACCAGCATTCATCAGAGTGGGAATCACCTCGGAAAGCAGTTCACCTGATGCGTCATCTACATTCGTCTCCAGTATATCTACTACTGAGGGAAAAAACGCGTTTTCAGTCTCCATCACCACAGCACGCAGCACACTCGGGTGATTAGTGGGATCGCAGGTACCTGCTCCACATCCGATCGACGTAATTCGTCCTGTGTGTTTGTCTGTCCCAAACGACGCTGAAAGCTGTGCAAGAAGTGCAGCCCCCACCGGTGTGCACTGTTCGCCAGGGTAATCGACAATCGACACTTGCAGATCAGAGTTCCGCAAAATTTCGACAGTTGTTGGTGTCAAAGCTGATATAGTTCCATGAGCACAGCTCGTCGTCTCAAATCCAACCGATAACGGCAGAATGTGTACTGCATCAACCGCTAGTGTCACAAACGCCGCACACGCGCCGAGTACAGCCGCAATCACATCGTCAGCGCCTGCATCATGGAAATGCACCTGATGCGTCCGGTGTGCCTTTCCCTCAGCTTCCACAATCCGGGAGAATACCCGTTTTGACAGATCAATCGCAGCGGCTGGAGCATTTGCAGCATGGATAATCTCCAATACCTCGGCAAACGTCCGGTGCACAGACCCTGCACATGTATCTACGTACCACGCTGGCATTCCACACCTCATCACCTGTGAAACAGACGATTCTGGTACTATCGATTGCATTGCACAGAGAACTGTATCATGATTCGCACCAGCGGCAAGAAGCGCGCCACACATCATATTACCTGTAGTACCAACTCCTGGATCAATCACCAACAGACGCATGAAATAATCTCAAATAATACTCTTGCGTTCACGAGATAAAATTTTCCCTATCATCTCACTCTCACTATTAGAAGGATAATATACTAACACCTTCCAGAATGTTATTAATCAATTCCGGAGCATTGTATACTACTCAATCATGCCGGAAATATCACTCAAAGTCGACAGTGCCTATCCTGAAGATCAGGGATCAGGAAAAGCACGACTTGACCCAGACACCATGCGACAGCTCGACATAGTTCCCGGACAACTCATTGTCATCGAGGGCAAAACAAAAACTATTGCCAAAGTATGGCGTGCCATGACCGCAGACTGGAAACAGGGAAAGATACGCATAGATAAATTCACGCGGATAAACGCGGGTGTTAATCCTGGGGACCGAGTTGTCGTTCGGCCAGTTGTGGAACAGATCGAGGCTGAATGCGTCTATCTCATTCCACCTGTGCACATGCCACCTAATTTTGATGCCGGACCCGAAGAGATTGCTGAATCCCTGATTTACTTCCCGATAACGACGGGAGACATCCTACCGATCATCACTCGCCTTCCAAATACTTATCTTGAATTCAAAATAGCGGCGATTGAACCAGGAAATGCGTGCATAATCTCCCGCAATACTGGCATTGAGATCTCAGAAGACGGAGCGCAGGGGGGATTTGAAGGAGCAAAACAGATCAGTTATGAGGATATCGGCGGTCTCAAAGGAGAGCTCAGACGTGTCCGAGAGATGATTGAATTGCCGATCCGCCACCCAGAACTGTTTGAAACAATGGGTATTGACCCACCGAAGGGAGTGTTGCTATACGGACCTCCCGGAACAGGAAAAACCCTGATTGCAAAAGCGGTCGCAAACGAGAGTGGTGCACATTTTATCTCAATTGCAGGCCCTGAGATCATATCTAAGTATTATGGTGAGTCCGAACAGCGACTTCGCGAAGTTTTCGAAGAGGCCGAGGCAAACTCTCCAGCAATTATTTTCATCGATGAACTTGATTCGATTGCTCCACGTCGTGAAGACGTCTCTGGGGAGGTGGAGCGCAGGGTAGTCGCCCAACTTCTGACCATGATGGATGGCATCACCGATCGCGGTCAGGTTGTTGTTGTAGGTGCAACGAATCGACCTGATGCAATCGATCCCGCACTTCGTCGTCCCGGTAGATTCGATCGCGAGATAGAGATCGGCGTGCCTTCTGAGATCGACAGACAGGAAATTCTGCAGATTCATACGCGTGGTATGCCGTTTGAGGGCGCTGCACAAATCAAGGAGTTGAAACTTCGCGGGAAAGAGAAGAGAATCGAGATTGCTGAGACGAAATACAACCATCGCCGCGAAAAACTCATTGCGTGGCTTGCGTCTCAGTCTCGAGGATTTGTTGGCGCAGATCTGGCAGCCCTAGCTCGTGAGGCTGCTATTCGGGCACTTCGTCGTCAGATGCATGTCATCGATCTTGATATCGATCGCATCCCGGACAAGATCCTTAGAACGCTTGAGGTAACGACAAATGATTTTGCCGAGGCATCACGTGAAATTATGCCGTCTGCTATGCGCGAAATTTTCATTGAATCAGTTGGGATTCGATGGACTGACGTTGGAGGATGTGAGACGGCATTGATCGAAGTTCGCGAGGCGGTTGAGTATCCATTCACCCGCAAGGAGTCATTTGCACGGCTTGGTATTAGCCCTCCAAAGGGCATTCTGTTCTACGGACCTCCTGGAACAGGAAAAACTCTGATTGCGAAAGCAGTCGCGAACGAAAGCGGTGCAAATTTTATTGCAATCAAAGGTCCGCAGCTACTTTCCAAATGGGTTGGAGAATCGGAACGTGCTGTCCGGGAAATATTTCGTAAGGCCAGACAGGTTGCGCCTGCAATCATTTTTTTTGACGAGATTGATTCCCTTACACCTGCCCGAAGTATAGGTGACGATGGGAATCATGTTGTAAAAAATGTTTTAAATCAGATATTAACTGAAATGGATGGAATTGAGCCATTGAATGATGTGGTGATTCTTGCTGCATCCAATCGCCCTGATATCATTGATCCTGCACTTCTTCGGTCCGGACGGTTCGATCGGTTGATCTATATTCCTGAGCCAACGGCAGCAGATCGCCGTGCAATACTTTCGGTGCATATGCGGGGCATGCCGCTTGAAAATTCTTCTCTTGACGCAGCGGCAGAAGCACTCGTCGGATGTAGCGAGGAAATAGTGCGTAACCTTGTAGAAAAATATGCCGGAAAAACCATGACACTTCGACAGATCAAAATTGCTGTCAAAAAAATTGAGACTGAAGAGAACGAACTTTCCGTGCCTCAACTTCGCCGCATCCTTGTGGATGCATTTACCACACAAAACGTGATGTTTGAGGATCCCGTTCGGGTTGCACTCATTGAAAAAATTGCCGAAATGACAGACGGATTTGTTGGTTCTGATCTTGAAAATCTCTGCCGCGAAGCTGCGATGGAAACCCTCCGTCGAAACGGCGCAACTGTCACCTATGCAGACTTTTTTTCGGCGAAACTTCGAGTGCATCCGACCATGAATGATCGTGTTCGTGAGTATTATGAGAACATTCGTCTCCGGTTCAAAGGTGGGTTGCCAAAACAGGTTCAGAGTCTGGTGGAATATCAATAAAATAGTCTCATTTTTTGTGATATGTTTTTGAGTTTTTCACGATTTTTTGAAATAATCTATGGCC
>JAIRRQ010000094.1 GCA_031255895.1 Methanocalculaceae archaeon | reverse complement strand
TCAAGTCTGAGGATGTAGACATCAATGCGATGTTGCGCGGAAAGTTCACACTGAACGACATGTACAAGCAATTTGAGGCGATGCAGAGGATGGGGCCGTTAAAGCAGGTGCTCTCGATGCTGCCACTCGGTGGGATGAGTATCCCGTCTGAAGCTTTGGATGGAACGACAGATAGGATGAAAAAGTTTCGCATCATTATGGATTCAATGACGCCAAAGGAACTGGATGATCCGTCGTTGATCAATACGTCACGTATGATGCGGGTTGCGAAAGGATCAGGTGCTACGGTTGACGAGGTGCGGGAGCTTATCAAATATTATAAGGTGATGCAGAAGATGCTGAAAGGATTCCGTGGAAACCGAATGACTATGAACAAGATGATGAAACAGATGAGTAAGGGTGGTGGTGTGGGACCGATGTGAAATAATTTATGATACCCTTCTGAAAAATTATTTTTCCGCGGTACTATCCCGATTATGATATACATATTTCTTATTGACAAAGATCGTTTCCTCATGTATGTCGTGGGAATGGTAAATGTCTGTTTCATGGTATTTTCTCAGATATTCAGTGAAATATCGGTTTTTCATCCTTTCTTCGAGGACACCATACTGATACGCGATGTATATTTTCTGAAATGTACGAAATTTGTTAATTTCCCATCTACTGATGTTTAATGATCTTAGAATGTAACAAACAAATAAACTGGACATTTGTTTACGAGCAGCCCACCATCTATTCATTGAACATTCGAAAAAATTCGTCATCGAGTTGCAAGTTTATTTGATCTGGATGATATTTCCTACTATTGTTTGCCATTATATTACATATTTTTCGACGAACATGCATTAAGTATATTATCCACGGATATGTTATTCTTATTATTAATAATATTTATCCATTATTGTTTATTGCTAGTTGCATAAGAATCTCCTTTGGTGAGGGAGCATTGCGGGAAGACCGATGTATTCGGTATTTCCTGTTCACTTTCCAGTGAGAGAAAAGAGATTGTCTGGCAAGGTATGCATGTATTGCCGCAAATGTGTGAACTTGTCAAACGTGTAAACTCCAGTATCAAGCGTGATGGGAGTTACATTTTCAGTTGTACTGACTTTTTGATATCATGAGATTATTTTCGGGATTTTGATTTTTGCAACTTTCCCTATGTTGTACTGATAAATCACTCCTGATATTTTTGCTCATCGAACTTGGTGGTGGATGTAACATTTGATCTTGAATTTTTCTTAGGGAAACGCAATTTTTGCATCCAGTACAGCTTTTTCCACCTCTGCTATTTTTATCGACAACATGCTACGCAGATGCGGCACATGCTGTCACAATAAATCCAGTACTCTTCGAACGTCTTCCGATTCTGGAGACCAGCCGTGTTCTATAAATCAGATCACAAACATAGCAGACAAACTCTTCCAATTGAGGTCATAACGTTTTGTCAATGCTTGTTGCGTGCAAAAACCGTGTTTCTGTAGATCTCATGGGTAATGAGAATCAGAATAAAAAAATCTTTCTGGGTCATTTTTAGTACGTGTTTCCTATTGATTTCCGATTTTCAGACCATTTTATTTGAAATCTTCCCCAATATTCTATTTTTATTCCCTAATCTGCGATAACATTTACTCCCCTTTTTTGCTGATGATCTCGCGAGACGCAAACAGGTATTCCTGTGCGTATCCAGCGAATATTCCGAAGTGTTCACGGGCATACGCCCCTGCTTTTGCATAGGCTAATTTCTTTTCCCCTCCAATATACTTGGTACGTAAAATTCGTTCGATCCATACATCGATTGGCACCGCCTCATATTTTTCAAATGCAAACAACAGCACGCAGTCCGCGATCTTCGGTCCCACGCCATTCAGTTCACAAAGTTTTTTCTGCGCCTCAGGATAGGGAAGATTGCGCACCGCATCCTTCCACATGGGGTTTTCTGAAACCATCGTTGCTGCCTCACAGATGTAGATGTCACGATACCCGACCTTGCAGGATCGAACATCGCAGATCGGGGCTGCAGCGATCTGTCCTGGTGAGGGGAATGAATAAAATGCTTTATTGTCACAGAGTATTCTTGTGCCATATTTTTCCGCGAGATTTTCAATCCGAATTTGGATACTTGGTATGTTGGCACAACTAGAACAGATGTAAGATATAAGACATTCCCACGGATCTTGGCGCATAATCCGTAGTCCTCGACATCGAACTATCGCGTCGTGAATCAACAGATCACGATCGATGCAAGAAAGGATTTCATCAAGAGCATGATCCAGAGAAAAGTAGTGGATGAGATCTGTCTCACTCACCCCTTCGTACTCAATGGTATCAACGGTCTGTCGTATTTTCCAGACCGTAGGCTCTCCATAGGGCGAAGGAGCATACCAGATGTCTCCATATTTTCTCCATCGAAATGCCTGACCGCAGGAAACGCTCAGTTCAAGGTTAAACCAGAGTCCATCAAGAAGAAACGTTTGCATAAAAAAGACTATTCTTTGATCATCAGATAGCCGAGAACTATTTCATACAAACCAGCAACTGCAAAAACAATTCCGATACCTCCGAGTAGCACTTGAATAAACTGAGGAAGCCAGTACCACATAAGAACGATACCGACGGTTAAAAGTGCGATACCAGCCAATATGGCTGCGAGACCTGTTTCATCCATACACCATATTGATTACACATCCTAATAATCTTATTTTCGGAACTTGGAATAATTGATCAGAGAGCCACCCGTATACTTATGATTATCCTTATGTTTGCAACAGAAAACATATACAACAAGATGCTAAGAAATAGTATGATATCTTTTGTCAGGGATACCTCTCTGACTTGACTGAACTGAATTTGTTTTGGAATGAAAAATGGAGAGTCTACGTGGAAATGAATTGTGGGAGTATCAGTCGAAGCGATCGAAGGAAACTGTTTTGCAAACGTGGAATATCGGCTTTTTACTAAAAATGTTTGTTGAGGTTGTATTCATCCGAAAGACACCAAAATACTCGATAATCTGTCAAAAATCACTTCTATCAAGAAAATCGTTTTTTGTAGTGGACACCCATTCAGATTCTTCTTGGCTTCGACGAACTGGATCAATCTGGTTCACACAACGTCAGACATATCAATCAAATGGATTAACATTGCCAATAAAAAAAATTGCCTGTTTTTATACTGTTTCAGTGCATTGACAGAAAAGAAGAAGATATCAAACACAAGCATCTGTTACCAAGCCATGACTTCATGGAACGTACCAATGATACGTCTCGTTTAAGTCGAGATCGGACCTCAGAAATGTTCCTGACATGATCACGTCTTCATTAAAATCAACTCTCTGTCCTCTTGACCAAACATCAAACGCATCATTGTATTGGGCATCCAACCCCTGAATCTGGTTTTCTCCAATTGTTTGTGTCATCCGCATGTTTCGGCATAGTGTTGTGCCATGCCACGAATACATCTTGATTATATTATCTTAATCGCTAGTATCTCTTTCGAGTAAATCAGAGTGTTTTACTCTGGAAACGACAAAAATAAACAGAAATCTATCAGCAATCGGAACGCGATGGTACGTAACCTCTGGTGGTGTGTTGAGATCATCTGTCTGGTTCTTCGTTGCAAAACAAAAAACACAATTTTCACCAAAATTCTTCCGATTTTTATCTATGATACTACAGAAATATGTATAACTCATCGAAGGAAATACATTTTTCTCTTAAACATCATAATTCCAGTCTTTAGGAGTAGAAGATGTCTATCGCAGTCGAAAAGGTCTGGTAGTAATCAAAAAAACAGAAGTTGCA
>JAIRRQ010000115.1 GCA_031255895.1 Methanocalculaceae archaeon | reverse complement strand
GCACAGGGATTTTATGAAAAGATCGGGTATGAAAAAATGATCGTATTCGGCGAGTACTACGAGGATGGTGAGGATGCTGTTGTGATGATGCGATGGTTCAGAGATGATGGAATTTTTTGCAATGAATGAATGGATGAACATGATTTAGTTTGAAGTGACTATACCAGTTCAGCTATCTATTTTTAAAAAACATCCATTCAAAAAGAGAGAGACAATTCAATGAAAAATTTTTTGACGCCAAAAAGAGATTTATTATTTCCCTCATCAATATCTTGACAGGGGCTATGATCAGAAAATTCTGATCGGAGCGCAGATCGATCTCACCTCATTCACGGAGTGTCATCTGGGATAGATCATTTCTCGAATGAACATAGGTAAAACTGCAAAAATTGTCGCTGTGTTCGCATTTGGAAAAAACAGAGATAATTTTTCGAACACATCTTGCCGTATGATGCAATGGGAGTCATGTTCGAAGAAGAAACAGACCAGCCATTATACAACATCCCACGTCATCTAAAAAAAGGACTGGTGATTATTATGCCTGCAAACGCACCGCAGGAGGTACAACAAACAACACGACTCAGGACAGGGGTTATGATGATTCACGAATAAAAACAAAAACGTCAGTGATCTGTGGAACAAAAATAGTTGTCATAAGACATTATTACCTGTTCTCGCAATAATACGTACTCATGAACATTATCAAAACAGGATCGATTATATGATTTGCCACCACAGGAATCATCAACCATTTCTTCGTTTTCCAAAAAAAACAACTGGATGAAGCACCTATCCAGATGTTTTTCCGAATCATAGATAAAACACACATTCTGCTTCTGTGTATATATATACTGCATCTGCGATCTCAAACGGTAACCATGTGCAACCATTCTGCAGGAAATTCTGCAAAAATCGATCGAAGTATCCAAGAGAGGACAGAAGTGACTCTGGATCAATGTGATAACCGCCACCTCACGGAAGGCATTTATCACGTGCGTAAATTCGATCACTCACCCGAACACATCAACAATATTAACAATATTAACAATACTACGAAGACCAAAACCAAGTATCAATTCTACTCAAATATCCATCAGAAATTGTGTCAATCACAAACCTAAGTGGAGAATTCAAATAAAAATAGATATATAATTGTCACGTTTTTTCAATCTGCGCAAAATTATAGTTCGCTCTCATCCAATGGATATCTGGAGTCTCACAGATGCGGATGAATGGATCCGATTTCCACGATAGTCCAGTCAGTAGTACCCACGTGAGGGTAAAGATCGTTTGTGTCCGAGAATGTCTCTGTGAGGGGGCATGAAGTGATATGTTCTGAATATTCGAGGACAATTTGATAGATTTTGATGATTCAGTTATCATGTTCCAGCACAGATTAGAGATTGTTTGAAGCAAACCGTATCAGATTTAACCTGATTCATCTATTATGAAATATTCGCATCCATAAGACAACAAACCACCCTACTTCAAAAGACAAATGATCCAATGGAATAATTTACTGATACAAGCAATCCCCTGGATCAAATGTGCCCACATTGCAAACCCTCATCTCGACATAAAAAATTATGATATCAGTCCACGCAAATTTCTGATTTTCGAAGATGTTTATGTGATACAGAGATTCAATGAAGTTGTCAACATAACCAAGTCGTATCGCATGACAAGTTCTATCAACACAAACATCTGGTAAGGAGTCAACAAGTGCAGTTGGGATACATCAACTGATCACCTCGTAAAACACAAATCAATGAGCAGACACATCCTGCAGACGCTGTTGAATAAAAGAGTACAAAAATAAAAATGAAAAAATCAACCGTATCAGGAATTACACAGTGGTTGTGGAGGAAAATAAAAACTGTGAGCAACACTTCGCACGTAGATCAACAACATTTAGTTAATTTTCCGGAGGAATAATCTCACATTTTTATGGGAAGAGGCTGAATATATACCTCTAAGGAATATATTCCATGCGATTGATAACCGTAGCAGGGCCACCTTCATCAGGAAAAACATCGGTTATTTTACGACTTGCAGACATTTTGCGCGAAAAAAACCAGAAAATAGGTGTTGTCAAGTTTGATTGTCTCACATCCTTTGACAAAATTCGCTACACCGAATACGACATTCCGGTGTTGGTTGGATTTGCCGGAAAATTCTGCCCCGATCATTTCTTCATTAGCAACGTCGAGGATGCCGTTAGATGGGGGATGCGAGAGGGGTTTGATATCCTCATCACCGAAAGTGCCGGGCTCTGCAATCGATGTTCTCCGCATATTCGCGGGGTACTAGCAATCTGCGTTATTGACAATTTATCCGGCATTCACACACCTAGAAAAATAGGACCGATGCTGAAATTCGCCGACATTGTAGTGGTCACTAAAGGCGACATTGTTTCTCAGGCAGAACGTGAAGTATTCATGTTCAATATCCGGCAGGTCAACAGCAATGCAAAGATAATCTTCATCAACGGCATTACTGGGCAGGGAGCTTTTATGCTCGGAAAACATACAATATTCGCGGCAAAAATTGCAAGCCTACGCGGATACAAACTCCGATTCACAACACCAGCCTCAGTTTGTTCCTACTGTACCGGGGAGACTCGAATTGGGGAAGAATACCAGAACGGCATGCTTCGAAAGATGGAATTCCCATGATCAACGATCTCTACGACCGTGTCACGAACGAAACACTGCAAGAATTGATCGCAGATTATCCAATTGTTGCTGATTTTTTCATCAATTACAACCTACAGAACCTCGAGAACGAATTGCCGTTCAGCGAAGCTCTGAACAAAGTCGATGAAAACATTCTTATCGATTTTGGGTTGAACAAGACCACTGTTCTCGATCAACTTGTCCTGTTTCTCCAGACAGTCTCCGGAGAGGAACAGACTACAACCGTACAGGAAATTACCATTCTTGGAGGACAGACAAAATCCGAAGATGTCGAGGAGTTTGTTTTTTCAATCAAATCAGGTGAAATCATAAGCATTGTGGGACCAACCGGATCCGGCAAAAGCAGATTTCTCGCGGACATTGAGTGTCTGGCCCAGCGAGACACTCCAACAAAAAGACAAATTCTTGTCAACGGCAGAGCACTTGAAGACGAGGAACGATTTGTGATGGATGGACGGCTGGTTGCCCAACTATCACAAAACATGAATTTCGTGATGGATCTCTCTGTTGGTGAGTTCCTGGAAATGCACGCAAAGAGCAGGCTACATCCAAATCCTACAAAGGTCGTAGCAGAGTGTTTTGCCGCAGCAAATGAACTCGTTGGTGAAAAATTCACACTTCAGACAAAGGTGACTCAGCTTTCTGGCGGTCAATCACGAGCGCTGATGATCGCCGACACAGCCTGCATGAGTACATCACCAATCGTTCTGATCGATGAAATCGAAAATGCCGGCGTTGATCGAAGACAAGCTATTCACATGCTTGCAAAAAATGAAAAAATTGTTCTCATCTCCACACACGATCCTCTCCTTGCTCTGATGGCAGGGAAGCGACTGGTGATCAAAAACGGCGGTGTGTACAAAATTATCGAGACAACACCGGAAGAGCGAGAAAGTCTCGCAAAAATTGAGATGCTGGACAATACTCTTCAATCCATTCGCAACAAACTGCGGATCGGAGATAGAATCACCCCAGATACTATTTGAGGAATAAATCATGTGGAAAATCTATGATGCAATTATTTCCGGAATTCCGGAGGAGTACACGGTTGAAGATCTACTGCTTGGAGGCTATACCACATACGTCAAAAGTGGATCGGGCTGCGGAGTTGCCGGAACAATTCCAGGCGACAGTCGTCCTGAAATACTTCGACGAGAGATAGGTATGCCACTTCACGAGCTTGCCGAGGCGGTGAAATCCTGGAACTATGTGGAATCATCAATAGGTCTTGCAGCTATGAATGCCTACTACAACAGTCCGGAGATCGCAGCGGAACACGGTGTGGAGCTCTCACCAAATCGCACAACAGAGGATCGAAAAAATGATCCGTTTATAATGTCTCAGAGTCGGATCAAAAACAAAAAAGTCTGCGTGATTGGCCACTTCCCTCGTCTGGAACAGTTGTTTGCACCAGTCTGCGATCTGTCGATCATCGAAATATTGCCCGGTCCAGATGATTATCCGGAACCAGCAAGCGATTATCTTGTTCCGGAAGCGGATTTTGTGTTTATAACCTGCGCAAGCATCGTGTACAAAACTCTGTCTCGATACCTAAAACTCGCAAAAAACGCAGAAAATGTAGTGATTGTTGGATCATCCACCCCCCTTGCACCAGCATTTTTTGACTTCGGTGTTGATGATATCTCCTCGTTTGTGATTCGCGATTGCGACCATGCGAAACGGATCGCTCAGGGACTTGACATGGACCGAATTCATTCAACCGGACAAAAGGTTAGTTGGAAGCGGCAGACTTAGGATAAAATAAATTGAAATACGATTGCAAAGAAAAGGGAGATATATTAAGATTTGCTAGAGATCCTATGCCACCACATTTGTTTTGGTACTTTTTCCGTATCCACCGGCGTCAGTATAGAATGCTCCAAAAAACAATGATAAAAAATATTACAATGCTCTACCACGGAAAAATTATACGTTGATGGAAGGAGACAGCATAAAACCATGATATGTGAATCATGCATTCAAGTTGATTTTTTGAAGACATTACACTGAAGATATCGATATATTCTGAGTATACTAATATTTCCAATTCAAAGGACAAAATCGAAAATCATATCTTTCCTGCAGATTCGCAAAAAATCGATTCAGTAAGAACAAACAAAGATTGCAAAACCAAAAAACGGCTCAGAACCGTACAAACAACTGAGAAATTCAGTTGCAATGGACGATAAAATAAAAACACGCGTGTTGCACCTCAGAAAATCGAATATCCATCTATTTTTAGCACAACATCATAAAAATTACGAGAAACACACTTCAGATAATCGGGATGAACATTCCAACATCTGCAGCACGACAGATAAAACAAACACTACTAGTGGTATTTCCAATCCCATATATACCCAGGATTGATAATAAACAGTCTATGAATTTGACATTTTCCAAGAATGTAATGATAAAAAAAATATTGGATGACTAATAAATAACTAGGAAAATGCACTTCAAATAGCACAAAAAGCGACAATCACGATTGCAAAATCTGTTTCACAAAAAATGATGACAATTAAATCCCAAATACCAAAAAAATACATAATATTAGATCATTTTTCTAAATATCAGAAACCAGACAACTGAAGCTGTCAGAAGGGGAGAAAGACCGAAATCAGATGTTTGTGAGAAAGGTATCGAATTGTCGTCGTCGACAGAATGCAAAATGGAAACAAGTTCGTCAAAGGCGTCAACAATGCGGGGACCACCACGATCAAAA
>JAIRRQ010000019.1 GCA_031255895.1 Methanocalculaceae archaeon | reverse complement strand
AATTCAAACATCGACGACAAAGTGAGGTAAACATTCATTATTTCAAAAAATTGATTATTGATTACCCAGATATCATTCGAAAAAACTGCCACATCAACTATTTCAGTAAAAAATGATTCTGACAAAGAGCAACACGTTGATCATGTAGAAACAAATCTCTCTTTTTCAAAAAAAACAGTAATCGGGATAATTATATTATTCCATCGCCAATAATGGAACATGTCATTTCTCACAAAAACAATGAATAGATCATTTTTGCAACAATTTATCCGAAAAATAATCGATTTCATCATCAAAAAATACAAACACCAAGTCAAAAGATTCGAACATATCACTTCTGAAAATGTTGTGACATGTGAGGTCATGGAACTCTTGAAAACGATTCGCACCAATAAATACGCAGAAGGATATCCTGGCGAGCGGGACTACAAATTCCATAATCAAATAGAATACGTCGAAAAAACATTGCCTGTGAGATCGTCTGTGCCTGGCACACAAATATGCAGCCGTCTCCAAGCAATAGGGACAGTGGGTTTGTTTATCGCCACTACCCAATATCCTGCAACAAAGTCCTCAATCAGAACTTCAACAACAATTACATCTCCCACGGAGATCATGCCGACATCTCCGATAAATATTATGAAATATGAGATCGCATCATACAACATGAATCAGGACGCTGAATATTTAGACTATGCAAAAATCAAAGCGTTTTCCCGCAAAATTAAGCATGATCCAATCGTCTGTAACACATCATCTCATCCCGGTGGGACTAGCTTCAAGATTTTTGTCGAGGATACCTACACCCGTTTCATGGAAAACGTAACACACATTCCCACATCTTGCTGTACAAATCTACCAAGCCCATCTGCCAACATCGCCACAACACACAAAACCCCTAGAAATCCGCACAGTAGTGTTACCATCTGCGACAGGGAATACACAGACGTTATTTACAAGATGAAGATCCCCAGTACTCAGCGCAGTCTTTCGATACACGTGATCGCCAAAAAAACCACTCGCCTCTGTGAAACCACCAGCAACGAGTACAAAGACAACATAAAACCTGTTGCCAAAAACTGCAAGATATTCGCAAAGACACCGACGAATAACAGCTTTCGTTTCGTCGCGGACAGAACAAACGATCATCTCTGCCACCTTGATCTCTCGGGACATGGAACATTCTACCAGCAAGCGGAGATGAGTCTCGATAAAATAAAAATATCGATGGACAAAAACATCATTTCACACCAACACATCTTATACCTCGAGACGTGGATCCTTGCATTTTGGAACTATAACCCTCATACCACCGCACAGTGTGAAAAAAAAGGGGAAAATGGGGGGACAAACGTTTTTCCTGCGTACACCACCACATCAACAATATTGCCCTTTTTACCGAGAAGTAAACAAAGAAAGAGAGAATTGCAACCATCAGTCTACACTACCAATTTTACTCTGAAATTCGGCAATAAGATAAAACGGGCGATTTGAAATGGAAGTCAGGATCAAAAATGTCTGCATCGGGGGAGGAAAAACCCCAAAAATCATGGGAGTCCTGAACGTCAGTCCTGAATCATTTTTCTCGGACTCGTTCACACCTTGTGATCAGATAGTTACCCGTGTCGAAGAGATGATCCGAGAAGGAGCGGATATCATCGATCTGGGTGCCCGCAGTACTGCTCTTTCTGCCAAACCACTGACGATTTCTGACGAACGGGAGAGAATAATCGCCGCAATGAAGGAATTGGATGGATACGGTGCAGTTCTCTCACTAGATACCATGTATCCAGAAGTACTGAACGCCGCCCTGCACTATGATCTTGCCGCTATAAATGACATAAATGGTCTTGGAAATCCAGAATACGCGAAACTTGTCGCAGATACTGGTCTCCCGGTGATTGCAATGGTTGCACACAAAATTCCAGGTGATCCGATAGACATGGCCGGAACGCACGCTGCAATGCAGGAAATACTCAATCGAGCCTGGCGTTATGACATTTGTGATCTGATTCTCGATCCGGGTATTGGAAAATGGGTTGCCGAACGACAGGCTGCAGCGGATTGGGATCTTTGCCAGCAATTTTCCAAACTTAAGCAGTACGATTGCCCGCTGCTCGCAGCTGTTTCCCGCAAAACATTCATTGGTGATTGCATTGGAAAGCCAGCACATGAAAGGTTATATGGGACGCTTGGCGTGTTGTATCATCTCCTGGAAAACGGGGCAGATATCGTCCGTGTACATGACGTCGGTGCATCGCGAGATGTCGTCTTAGTGTTTGAACGATTATGCCTGTAACTGAAAGTAGAAAACACCTATTTTTCCGCAAAGAATATACATATACACTATGGTGCGGACATTTATTGCTGTGGAACCGTCGGATGAGATCAAAAACACTCTTGTTGCCGCAGGATGTAGTCTGCGAGGTACACCTGCACGAATAACATCTGTACAAGCTCCTTTGATGCATATCACGCTCAAATTTCTTGGGGAAATTACCGAATCACAGATTCCAAAAATCACGACAGCACTACATGATATCCGTGCATGCCCCTATCAGATAACAGTGCTCGGGGTAGGAGTATTCGGCAGACCACCACGTATCATTAAAGCCGAAATAAGGGATGGTGAGGCGACAGTAGATCTTGCGCGACAAGTTGATGCGCTTCTGCTACCTATGGGTATTGCAAAGAACCTAAAACCATTTTCCCCACACTTGACCATTGCCCGTATCAAAGAGTACTCACCTGCACTCCAACCTAAGATTATCGCGCTGAAAAATCAACCATCCTTTGGAACCTGCACAATTGATGAGGTTGTGTTCAAAAAGAGTACATTAACCCCGTCAGGGCCAATGTATGAAACTATCGCAGGAGTGAAACTGTGACCAGGAATCCAATCGAAGAGGAGATCCTAGCCTACGTGATACCCACCAATACCGAATACGCTGCTGCGATTGCAATGGGAGAGAAGATCATCACGACAGTTTACGAGGTGGCAGGTATCCCTGCAATGATGACAGGTTCGGTTGCCCGCGGCACATGGGTGAAAGGTGACAAGGATATCGATATCTTCATGCTGTTCCCTCCCGATCTATCTCGCGAGGAACTGCAAGAAAAGGGACTTACAGTGGCATATGAGGTGGTGAAGACGTTTTCCGGAACCGCTAAGGAAAAATATGCCGAACATCCGTATCTGAACGCTGTGATTGAAGGATTCGATGTGGATATTGTTCCATGCTATAATATATCCTCAATCGTCGAAATGAAGTGCGCTGTTGACCGAACACCATTTCACACCCGCTACCTTCTACCAAAGATCACTCCGATCCGTGAGGATGTGCTTCTGCTCAAACAGTTTACCAAGGGAGGAGGTATTTATGGTTCGGATCACATGACAGGTGGTTTCTCTGGATATCTCTGCGAACTACTGATCCTTGCTTACGGTGGTTTTTCTGAGTTCATTCAAGCAGCATCCAAATTCCATTACGGTGAGGTCATCGATATTGAGGGATACTACCCTGACACAAAAATCATCCGGAAAAAATTCTTCGAACCACTTGTGGTGATCGATCCAACCGACAAGGATCGAAATGTTGCCGCCGCCCTTACGTCAACGCGATTCACAGAATTTGTAGAACTAGCACGAAACTACTGCGCAAAACCCAATCGCATATATTTCCTCAGCGATCCATCAACACGGATGAACAAAGCAGAATTTGCCAAAATTTTGCAAAAACGGGGGACCACTGTGCTTGCTATGCGAATAGAGACGCCATCCTGTGTTGCTGATACGATCGTTCCGCAGCTGCGCAAGAGTATGGATTCAATTCGATCCATGTTGATCACCGAAGATTTCCAAGTTCATCGTGCTGAGGTTTCGATGGGAGCAGAGAAATCGCTGATTCT
>JAIRRQ010000074.1 GCA_031255895.1 Methanocalculaceae archaeon | reverse complement strand
GCGGAGATCGCAGTAAGCAATACGCCTGTCTATTGATACCGAGGAGAGGTACTCTGCGACAACAGAACTCCGATCGCCATCGAATCGTCCTTTTCGAATCTGATCAGCTTTTTTCATCTAATACACCCTCATATGCATCACTGATTTTCAGCAGTTCGGAAATCTGCATCTGATCAGCCGCAACACATTCCATTATCAGTACATCCAAGATAGATTTTGCGGGTCATCGCATATGTCTGACAAAACGAGTGTGACAATTCAAAAACATCCGGATGTTTGTTATTCCAAAACGTTGCACAAAGCGTTTTTTCGCTGCCAAGATCCTCATCCACATTGATGAGTGATAAAACAACAACCGGTACTTGCTCAGGATCGGGGCCGAGTGATATTGTGAGTGATAACATCTCAAACAAGCTCACCACCTGATCGTCGAAATCTACCTCATAAATAAAGATATTTGTCAAAACATTCAGATCCGAAACCAACCACATCGATATTTTACGACGAACTATCCAAGCCACCATATCATCATCGACATCCTCTCTGCGATCAGGACGAATAAGTTCAAGGCATATCAAAAATCTGCCTTGCGTTTTTTTGTCATCATAGACGATCAAGTATCCAGCAAACAAAGTGTAGTGACATCTCTCATGGACGAACAAAAACAGCTCACCGGAAAAGATCATTTCGCACGTCTTCTGATCGATCGTTACGTTCACAGACTGGCAGACAACAGTCATCTGTTTGTGTTCGCACTCGGAACAAATAATAATATCCTCGTCAATGATCATATCTTCCCCTATTTTGCCGCAGACTGCACCCAGTGTTTGTCAACAACGGTGTAGCCTTCAATAGGCCGATCCCAGATTCCACGCATCAACATCTTGATTTTTTCATAGGTACCAAACGGAATTTTGATTGGTCCAAGATACTTCTCGTCTTTCTTCGGAACAAAGATAAGGAACCGATTTTCACAGTCGAACATATCCTGCGCATAGTAGAGATAATCGGGAATTTTTGCCTCGTGGCGAACGTTCATCTCGCGCAAAATAGAATCTTTTACGATTTCGACGACCCGATCATCCAACAAATCGCGGAAAATGAAGATCTTTTCACGGAGATCATCTGAACTGTGGACAAGTCGCAAACACATCCCAGGAAGCAGATGGACTGGCAGGACATCCGGGATTTTTGCCTCGTGATCGGTTTTATCCGGCGAAAAAAAGATCGAAAATTTTTTTTCAATATCGTAATAAAGTATAGGATACTCAACAATTCCTGAGAAACCACAATCCTCACAAGTCAGGATGGAAAGATTTCCGTCAAGGTATTTATCCGCGAGATCCGGATCAAGCGAAACATTGACGCTCGGGTACATGATGAAGTTTTGTTTTTTCCCGCATTTCGGGCAAATTATGGTTTTTACTATGGATTCCATGGTATTATTCCTTTCTTCCAGAAGAATCTCGATAATAATTGGCAAATTCGCTGTTTTTGAGGATATCACCGGTGAAAACAGGACCGTCGCGGCAGACACGAAGCCCTTCGTAATCCATGCAACAGGAGCCACAGACTCCAACACCGCATTTCATATATCGATGCAGTGAAAATTGTCCCCGTGATTCGATGCCTTTTACAACAAGTCGATCAAGGATTCCTTTCATCATCATCTCAGGACCGCAGGTGCAGATAGTATCGTATTCGGTTGCGTCAATCTGATCTAGGATATCAGTGACAAATCCATGATGCCCCATAGTTCCATCATCAGTTGCGATCCTTAGGTCAGTCACATCCGAAAGTTCATCCGCGAATACCAGTTCTTTGGCGGTACGTGCCCCGAAAAGGAAGGTATCAATCCCACCATTTGTGGCAAGAGTGAACAGTGGAGTTACACCGATACCACCTCCAATGGCAAGAACTTTGCCAGTCGTGAAAAATCCGTTGCCAAACGGCCCCCTAATACCGATCTTGTCACCCTCTTTAAGAGTGGAAAGGGCTGCAGTTGCATCTCCCACTCTCATGACAGTGATGGCATTCGCAGCGGAAAAGGCCATAGGAATCTCATCAACGCCAGGCACCCAGACCATGCAAAACTGACCAGGTCGACTGTTGAAGAGTTCATCGAAAACAATGGTTTTAATGGTCGGTGTCTCATAGAGTACTTTAGTGATTGTGACCACCATCGGCATGTGTTCTTCAATCATGAGCACATCCTACAATCTCTGCGGCAGGTATTCCATTGGCATCATAAAGATCTTTGGAAATATCAGAGAAAACGTTAATATTTTCGTAGACTGCGCTACCAATTTCAACAGCTGATGCACCTGCCATCATCATCTCAAGGACATTGTCTGCAGTAGAGACACCACCACATCCAATGATAGGGAGGGAGCAGGCTTCATAGAGGTCATACACCGCACGGATGGCGATCGAAAACACAGCCGTTCCTGACAGACCACCAAACTTGTTTCCAAGAACAGGACAGCGCATGCCAGTTGAGATGCGCATCGCTCTTATGGTATTGATGGCGACGATGGCGTCTGCTCCACCGATTTCAGCTGCTCTGCCGATGACACCTATGTCGGTAACATTCGGGGTAATTTTGACCCAAACAGGTTTGTCGAAAACTTTGACTGCTTCAGTACATTCTCGCACAATTCGTGGGTTTGTGCCAATTGCAGATCCGTATCCATCGGCATGTGGACATGAGAGATTAAGTTCAAATGCAGAAGCGTTCGGAAACCATTCAGCGACTTTGGCGAATTCTTCCGGAGTTCCGCCGAAGATGCTGATCACTACCGATTTGCTTACAGCAAGAAGCGGGGCAATTTCGTCGGTAAATTCCTGTGAAGGGTTTGGTAGACCCATTGAATTGAGGATGCCACCAGAAATCGGAATGAGCGACGGACCATGGTGACCGTTTTTTGGTTCTGGGCCAATCGATTTGGTGACAACCCCACCTGCTCCGAGAAAAAGCATTCGCGACAGTGATGCAGCGGTGGTCCCGAGGATCCCTGCAGCGAGAAGCATATGATTGTCGAGGGGGACATCACCGATCTTTTCTGTCGGTATCTGCAGCTTGATCATGTCTATAGCATTATATGTAGTCCGTGACGCATTAATAAATCCTAGTAAGAGATGAACGAACACTTCGTACGTACCCAAACAATCGTACAGAGAGATTTTTGAAAAGAATGCGAAAACAAGGTGAAATCTCACACGTTTTGCTGCACGGCTGTACGAATACTCTTTTCTACAAAATCAAGAATCGTTTCCGTATCACAATCAGTGTCCACCAAAACGAACCGTCCAGGATCCTTAGCAGCACGAATGAGATAATTTTTCTGCACATTTTCCAGAAACCCCAGTTGTTCAAAATGTTCATGTTCGGTTCGTTCAGCAAGTCGTGACATCGCCACCGTCACAGGCAGGACAAGAAGGATAGTCATGTCAGGTCGAACAGACCAACCAGCGTGAACTGCCTCCAACCAACCGTGTGGATCGAAATGCACGCCCGCAAGTGATACCTCCTGATAGGCGAACCGTGAGTCCGAGTACCGATCGGAAATGACAACGCGACCCTGAATTAGGGCAGGGTGAACAACGTTAGCGAGATGCACCGCATGATCGGCGACGAATAACGTGGCCTCAACCATTGGATCTCCATCAGTGGCAATGACGTGTCGAACTATATCACCGAGATACGGACTTCCTGGTTCGCTGGTAAAAATGGGATCAAGATCTGCAAGCCGACCCTTCAATCCGTCATAAAGCGTTGATTTACCAGATCCATCGATACCCTCAAGTGTAATCAGCAAAACGAACCCTCTTGAACTATTTTGAGTGGAATTGTTCCCTTGTGCACCGCAGTTGCAATAATTGCGCCATCAAATCCTGCATCCGCAAGAGTTCGCAGATCCTCCACTGAACGCACACCTCCACCATAGTAGAGTTTCTTCTCCGAACAGCTCCGCAACAGTTCAGCGTATGCTGGATTTACTCCCAAAATTGTGCCGATCGAGGAGATATTCAAAAAAATGCATCCATCAAAATTTGTTTCGTTTGCTGCATACAGGGCATCTTCGGGGATAGTCGCGGAAGGGAATGCAATGCCCATCACACGACCATCTTTGACATCAATACTCAGAAATCCACCATCAAATTCGCTGAGAGGAACATCAATTGTTTCTGTACCAACAATATTATGGATACCGGATCCTTTCAAATATTCATCAGGAATCCGACATCCGCGATCCACCCAGAGTCCTGCAACTCGTTTTGCAAGCTGAAAAATCATATTTGTGTGATCCCCGCACATCCCAATCCGATCGAGATCCGCTGCATACAGATACCTTGGTTGCATCGTCTCAAGATATGCAGATGGATCTGCCGAGGAGGAGAGACCCCACGTTAGTGGAGCATAAATCTCACGATTGCCTGAGTTTCCGTGTACCACGTATCCATCTTTGAGATCCATGGCAAGTATGACATCCATTTCATTACCATATATGGCGCACTTGGAAATAAAAAAATCCCCGGAATTTTCCAACCATAGAGACCAAAAGTGAATGTCCTTATTAAGGGTAAAGATCATATAATATCCATGAAACTCTTAGTCAGCCCAAGCTCTATAGATGAGGCAAAATTGTGCCTCAATGCTGACATTATTGATGTAAAGCGTCCCATCGAGGGGTCGCTAGGTGCGAATTTTCCGTGGATAATCCATGAAATTAAAAAAATTGCTGGAAATACACCAATTTCAGCTGCGATAGGCGACTATGGACCAACTCCAGGCAATGCAGCTCTTGCCGCATACGGTGCAGCATGTGCTGGTGCAGATTTTATAAAAATCGGTCTGATGTTCAGCGACAAGGATGCAACCCATGATGTCATCGAAGGAGTAGTCCGTGCTGTCAAAGAACCATTTCCGGAGAAAATCGTGGTAATTGCTGCATACTCCGACTATGCCCGACTCGGAACCATTGCCCCGCATGTTATGTCTCCAATTGCCGCTGAATGCGGAGCAGATTTTGCAATGATTGACACCGGTAAGAAGGATGGGAAGAGTACATTTGAGTTTATGGACGAAAAGGAACTGCAGGCATTTACGGATCAAAATCGATCATTTGGCTTGGGAACGGCTCTTGCCGGTTCCCTTATGTTTAAAGATATTCCAGTGCTGAAGAGAATCAATCCCGAGATCATCGGTGTCCGCAGCATGGTTTGCGGTGGCGACCGAGCAACGATGATCAAAGCAGAGTTGGTGGCAAAAGCAATTCAGATGGTTAAGTGAGCAACGTGTACAGTGACAAACTCAATATTCCAACAGCATTGGCGTTTGATGATGTATTGATCGTGCCAACGGAGTCTTGGACCGAACCGAGCGATGTGAATGTAAAATCGAAATTTTCTAAAAATATTCCGCTGTCAATTCCACTTGTGAGTTCCGCCATGGATACAGTTACAGAATCGGCAATGGCAATTGCCATGGCACGTGCAGGAGGTATCGGAGTTTTGCACAGAAACTGTACGCCAGAACAGGAGGTGGCATTTGTGGAGCATGTGAAGAATGCCGAGAAAGTAATCGAGCGCGATGTCAGATGTGTGACACCCGATGCGATGATTGGATTCGTGGCAAATTTGATGGATATGCACGGTATCGGCGGGGTCCCTGTCGTAGATCCGAACGAAAATCTAATTGGGATCGTTTCACGCCGTGATGTGCGTGGGGTCATTCGCAAGAAAGGGGAGGAGACAGTTGATACGATCATGACGAAGCAACCTATCACGGTGAAAGAAGACGTAACCGCAGAGGAAGCAATCAACACGATGTACGCGAAAAAGGTTGAGCGATTGCCGGTCGTGGATGAAAAGGGCAAACTGATCGGGATTATCACGATGCAGGATCTGCTGGAAAAACAACAATTCCCGAATGCAAACAGAGATAAGGGCGGTAACCTCCGAGTTGCAGCTGCAGTCGGTCCCTTTGATATGAATCGTGCACTAATGCTCGCTGAGGCTGGCAGTGATGCAATTATTGTGGACTGTGCTCACGGTCATAATATGCATGTGGTAAAAAGTGTGAAGGACATTAAAGGTTCGGTTTCTTGCGATGTGGTTGCGGGAAATATTGCGACGGCGGCCGCAGCCAGTGAACTAGTGGACTTTGTGGATGGTATTAAAGTTGGCATCGGTCCTGGTTCTATCTGTACAACCCGTATTGTTGCAGGAGTAGGTATTCCGCAGATATCGGCCATTGCGAATGTGTGCGATGTTGCCGAACCTGCGGGAGTCCCTGTGATTGCAGACGGTGGCGTGAAATACAGTGGTGATGTAGCAAAGGCCATTGTTGCAGGTGCGTCGTCAGTGATGATGGGCAGTATGTTTGCCGGGACTGACGAGGCCCCGGGAAAAATTGTTGTGATGAAGGGACGCCGCTACAAGCAATATCGCGGAATGGGTTCTCTTGGTGTGATGACATCAGGGCTATCAGGTGACCGCTATTTCCAGAAAAAGGGTATAGGTGCAACAAAATATGTGCCAGAAGGGGTTGAAGGTGCAACGCCGTACGTCGGATCGGTGACAGAAGTTATCTATCAGACGATCGGAGGTCTGAAATCTGCAATGGGTTACACCGGCAGCAAGGATATCGAATTCATGCGCAAAAATGCACGCTTTGTGCGAATCACTGCAGCAGGTATGAAGGAAAGTCACCCACATGATATTTTAATTACGGACGAAGCCCCTAACTATCGGATGGGGATCTGAATAGTTAATTTTGTGTTCGTTGAAAATCCAACGGAAAAATTCGTTATCACGAAAGGGTGTGGTAAATTATTTCAATTCACATAATCCCCCAAAAAAATTGCTTGTCCGATAAATTATTAGAGTTTGTCGTTACAGATCCATGAGTAACGTGCCAAAATGCTTTTTTTAGTACTCTCAATAATCCATCTCATCATAGAAGATTATAGATGATTTGACGTGATATAACCTCGTCAAACGAAAAAAAAGACACATTGACTACAGAAAAATACCAATCAATCACCAAAAGATGATTCGAACGGACTCATCCAAACCTCAGATTGCACAATATGGTTAATCAGAATTGTCAGCGAAATTCTGCATTTTCCACGGTCAATATAAATAATCATCGCACCAAATGGTTTCAAACGATTCACTTTGAATCGAGATGCCATTCATGAACGAAATTGGATCTTTGGAACAAAACCCCAGCAAACTATCCATATGGGCAGCCCACAATATTACTATGATGCATGCCATGAAAAAATATTGGTCCGGCACGCTTCCAGAACCGGATGTTCGAACGATTGCCGATATGGCAAACGTATTTGCACGACCGCCAATCGTCAATCCGGAAACGCCACTCTACTATATGTACCGTGATCTCTGGAGAGACCATGATGATCATGCTTGGTTGAAGCACCATCACCTCAGATACGATATTACCGTGATTCCATCGGGTATTTTCAACGGCGAATTCATCAAAACGAAGGGTCACTATCATCCAGAAAATCCTGCTGGAATGTCATATCCAGAGATGTATGAGGTTTTGTCTGGTTTCGCGTATTACCTATTGCAACGTCGCGATCACACAGATGTGGTTCTGCTTCCAGCGCACAAAGGAAACACTGTGTTGATACCTCCCGATTACGGTCATGTAGCAATCAACCCCTGGAATGAAGAACTGATAATGGCGAACATTGTCTCAACGGAATTTGTCAGCGAGTACAGTGAAATCGAAAAAATGCGAGGTGCCGCCTACTATTACATGATAAAGGAGGGATGGATTGCAAACTCACACTACGGAGATCCAATCCCGATGCATGTGATGTTGCCACTGTCGTTGCCAGAGATTGGTCTTGAAGAGGGACGCGGGCTCTATGATCTCGTAGGTTCCGGGGACACACTTGATATCATGAATCAACCAGAGAAACATATGGATGTTCTTGGGAAGTACTCCACAGCAAAAAAATGTAATAAATATATCCCCAATCATGATAATACGCGAAAATGAATTGAAAATCGGAGCATCAGGTATGTTCGTCATCATCATGATGTGTCAGTATTCCAATGCCTGACAATTGCCAGTCATAACGACAGCATCCAAAAAATAGAGAACGAACACACCATGGCAAAACACGCATGCATATTTTCCTACTCCGCTGCCCTATATTAATTCAAAAATCGTACCTTACAAATTACACACACAATATATTATTTAGTACGTGTCAGTTAGTATTTCGAAGACAGATACCTATCAAAGTACCTGATGCCAAAGATCATCACTCTCTGGACATCAACCACACCGCTGTTCACTAATACATCAATCTTAAAAAAACGCATTGTCTCAAATGGTTCTATCCTTGTTAGTTATGATGAACAGATCCTCTTGCGAGATGATAAAAGATATCAGATTATTCTCAGTGGTGTAGTCGCATGAACATTGTAACACGACAAATTCAGTAAGTACAGTCAAAATTTCAGTTATTACAGAGTTTTTTGCGGAAACCTTTATCCTCAATGCAGTTACCTCTGCAGCGGTAAACAAAATATCAGTGATACTCGTTCCACCAAATCAACTGTTTTATCTTCAAAAAGTGTAGTGAAAACGACATTTTTGTCGTAATATCCGCGTTTGATGTGCAAATATCACGTACACTGATCACAAATGAGATGTTGCTACCCAATCCAATGAACATCCTATCAATGGAAATACCCAGGATGATTTCGGGAAGAGTTAGTTAGGATATCATATGTGGACATGCACTCATTTCTTACCTCGTCACCATTTAGTCACCATTTTTCCATGATATCCCAAAACTGGAAGTAATGAGATTATCATAATGAGTGAATGAACAATCATCATTGAGAGATATCAGATCCATTATACTATATCTTCGGCAAATTTGATCAGATAACAACCGTCCAATCAAATCGTGATCGTCTCACGGAGAAACACATCATCTCCCGACTGAGCAGTTCGAATCTCACTATCTCTTGTCGGAGCACCTCTTACACGGAGAAATATTGCAAGAAACACGATGAACATGCAGTACAACACACGTTTCGAAATGACGTTTCGCTAGTTTCACACAAAAATATACTTCAAATTACCAGTAATGTGGAAAATACACATCAAAACAATCTTTGTGAGATCAGCAGAGTCTATTGAACCTCACTATTGGGAGACAATTGGGAAATGAAAATCGAAAATTGAAAAAAAAACTATTTCTGTCATGTTCCAGCATGTGGATGGTGAAGGATTTTTCTCAGACAACTCGTATTTCACGTGACATTCCGAATTTGACGACATTGACAAGGAAAAATTCCTCAAAAGAGTCACCAAGACCATATGCTAGTCTTCGACGATATAAGGAGATCACTTCAAACAGAAATCTTCGTTGCTAAATGGAAGAGTAAGATCAACACAATATCAATGAAAATGGAAATATGGCACAAAAACCCATTTATTCGAATAACATGCCAATTTTTGTCACAATTGAGAAATAGTTCCATGTTGACTGAGGACAGAACACAATTATGAAAGGATATAATCTAAAATATTGTTCATTGTGATATATCTTGGTGAAATAAACAATTCATGACTTATTCGAAAAATAAAAGGAGGTATGCAATCTACATTCCAAGAGGAAACGATTACCAATCAATTCGAAAAGTGATTCATATATTCAAAAATTTTCTTTTTTTTTGGTTATTTATCAGTGCATTCAGCGCCCCCTCGATCAATACCAATCCACCCTCCACACCGACGAGAGGTCGAGCTGCAACGAAAACGTGAGTTCTATCCGGCGGTGTAATGCCGAAAAACGCTGCATTCCGGCAGGCTGCCGCTTCAAAGGATGATCCAAGGATTAGATCTGGATTCACCTCATCAATCATTGCATTAATCTCTGCGGAATTCACAGAGTATGGAACACCCATCGTTGTTCGATTGCGCGCGAATACCACAGGTACATCTGACCCAAAATATCGTTCCATCATCGCCTTCGCAAACACTGCGTAACTCTCCTGTGCAGCAATTGCAACGACTGGCGGTGCGTACTTCCTCAAATACTTATCGCAGGAGTAAAACATCTGTTCTTCGGCACGTTGTCGTTCCGCAAGCACGGCATCTGCATTAATATTCTGGAACTGCGTGAGGCACTGATCAATTGTTTTCGGAATGTCCAAAAACAGCATACTGCCAAGACTTTTTCCCACACCGGATGCATAAGACGGATTTGCAGAGATGGTGACCGGGGAAACACCTCGTCGAATATTTTCCCATGTATCGTGACAAAATCGTACCGCAACGGGAATCCCGAGAAGATCGAGCAACCGTTCCATTTCATACAGATTCCCACGCCAAAACAAATCCAATGGATTGATACCATCAATGTTGACTCCGGATCGATCCGCTACAATGTCAGGCATCATCGCCACAAACGCCTTTGCGGCTCCTTCTTCCACATTTCCGCAAAAACCAGGAGAGTCCACAAATGTTGCCATAATATCTGAAAGTACCGTCTTCAGATCTTCACCTATCAGTGCTGGAACACAAGTATTCACCACCACAATCGGCCTCCCGATCTTTGCAACCTCAGTAGTAACCTCATACAATCGATCGATTGTCCCGAACACAACCTCTGACTCCAGTAGAAGTGTACTGAACAGCTGCACCTTCAGCAATGACTTTGGATAATAATAGCACCCAGACGATCCGTGAATAATTATGCAAAGATCTGAAAAACCTGAAAGCGTCGCCACAGCCCCGATCATCGCACATGGCCATACAGGATTTGCACAGTTGTTCTCAGCCATTGTTCACCGCACGTCGCCACAGATACAGCATCTTTTCGACCCCCATCACTCCGATAGGTAGATAAAATGGAAGTCGAATCAAAAATCCATCCACACTCTCCTGCATACCCAATCGTGTAATTGCCTCTCGAGCGACTGACGTTGTTCCCACAAACGGTTCAGCACCGAGAAATACCGTTTTTCCGGAAAGATTTGCGAATTTTGCAAGCATCGAATTCTGATATGCTGTTTCTTCTGCAATCGCCATCGCAATCCATTCCTCTGCTATGCCGCAAGCAACACCTGTAACACGCAGAAACACAAGACATTCGGAAAGCCCACGAGGCATCTCAGGAATAACCGGACGTCCAAATCGTTCACCGATATTCTTCCCCGCATCCGCTACCCAGTCATCCCGCAGAATGAAACAGGCAACCGTCCCAAGCCTCATCAGATCCATATAGTTACAATTCCGACAAAACCTCACTACAACATGGAGATTCAATCGATCGAGCAGCCGTTCCACTTCCGCATAATTCTGATCTACTTCTGACTCCAGATTTTTTTCCCCAATCAGTGCGACCGTTCCAGGAATCAACTCGGCAATTGGTGCACGATTTGCAAGGGCCGTGAGCACTGCATTCTCTCCATCTTTTGCACTGCCGCCCAAAAATCCAGATGTCGGCACATACACAATCCGATCCGCATACGGATGGTGGGCACAGACTGCACCACAGTCATCACCAATCGTCTCAGGTACACAAGAAGTCATCACCAGAATCAAATCAGGACGCCTCGTCGCTGCCTGTGTCAAGGCATCAAACAAACATTCCTCTCCACCGAAGATCACATCACAGTCAGAAACATCGGAAACGATGATCTCTGGAATAGCCAAAATCTCACTATCACTTGCTGTAGCGTGCAACATTGAAAACATCTGATGCACGCAACCCTGCGGTGCGTGTACCACAACCGTCGCTCCGAGAATAAAACAGGCAACCGACAGGGCACCAGTTAAGGCACAGCCTGCCATTCTGGTTTCATAAGTATTCTCTGGCAAGATGTTCCAACTCGTCAAGTTCAATAGGTTTGGGAATTTGCAGATCTTCATTGAAAAGAATCGTCTTTGCAAGCCTGCGATATACTTCAGCCTGCTGCGATTGTGGAGTGTGTTCGATCACCGTCATTTGATTCACCTCGGCCGCCTGCACTGTCTTGTCACGAGGAATAAATTGCACGAGAGTTGATCCGATCCTATTTGCAAACTCAGTAACAAGCTCGCGTTCATAATCCATATTCTTTGAATTACAGATAACTCCCCCCAGCCTACATCGTGCAGTATTTCGCTGTGACAACCGAGCAATTGCTTTGCAGATATTGTTTGCGGCGTACAAACTCATCAGTTCGCCACTCGTTACCAGATAGATCTCCTGTGCATATCCATCCCGCATAGGCATCGCAAACCCGCCACAAACCACGTCACCCAGCACATCATACACTACTACATCTCCGTAGAGTGCATTCATCTTTTCCAGTAGCTGAAACGTCGCAATGATCCCTCTGCCCGCACACCCGATACCAGGCTCTGGCCCTCCTGCCTCAACACATCGAACACTGCCAAACCCAGTAAAGACAACATTATCAATGGTGAAATCATTTCGTTCGTGCATACATTCCAGAACAGTTGGAATCCAGCGTCCGTGCATTAGCATCCTGGTGCTGTCATGCTTTGGATCACAACCTATCTGCATGACATCCAATCCCATCTCAGAAAACGCTGCCGAAAGGTTCGCGGATGTCGTGGATTTTCCGATACCTCCCTTACCATAGAGGGCTATCTGTTTCATTCACTACCTATTTGACCGGCATGCCACATATATCTTGACTTGTGGCAATTTGCCTTTTTCTGAAGAATCGTTGATGAATTAGAGATAGGTAAGATAAGGATCTGAAAACG
>JAIRRQ010000068.1 GCA_031255895.1 Methanocalculaceae archaeon | reverse complement strand
GCCCGACGACTCCACGAAGTAGGAGCAACCGAGGTCAAATTCAATCTAGAAACAGCAACTCTCGAACTATTCACGAATATGTGTCCTGACATGGATCGTGATACGATCAATGTCGAGTTAGACGAGGCAGTGAAACTATTTGGCAGGAACCATGTATTCACAAATCTTATATTTGGACTTGGTGAAACAAACGAAGAGATGATGGCTGCTGTCGACGATCTCTGTGCCCGTGGTATCATCCCAACACTCCGCCCGTTTTCTCCAGTAGGCGAATTAAAAGATTTGCCAAGACCTGACTTCAAACGGTTCATGGACCTCTACAAACATCATTATTCGGCGATTGTAGCGAATGATCTTGACACCCGTGAGGCGAAATCGATGTGCATCGCCTGCACCGGGTGCGACATGGTGCCGGGTCGGGATTGATTGAAATAGTCCGATTTAATTAGTAGCGTAGAAACAAAATAGAGTGTCTGCATGATTTTTCCAACCGAATGCAAATACATCGGCAGTGCGGCAACAAAACCACACGGCGATACAGTGTACTTCCTGACAAAATATCTGATCCATCCAATATCAGGTGGTTTTGAAATATTAGAAGTGGAGCATGAGGGAGAAAACGGCTACCTGAGGAAGGTGAAATCCATCCGCCGTCTTGTCGGTTCGGAAGACATTGCGATCTGGGAAGGATCAATCACGCCGCACGATCGAACAGGCCTTATCAGGAAGGCGCTATCCACTGGAAAACGATGTACCATCTTCGGTGCGAATGATGAACACCAAACCTTTGTCCTTGATCCTGATCTCTCAGAATTGGAAACGATTCATGTCTACGACATCGTCCCACCACGTGCGAATTTGTCGGAAAATCTGAAAATTCTCGAAACACTTGGTTTTTTCGGAACAGAAAACATTTTATTTGAGCACCATGTTCGCAACATTGCAGAAATTCAGGCGGATGTATATCCCTGCCGTGCAGGTGGCTTTGCAAAAACCCTTGATCGCGACAATCTACACGGCGGCGAGCGTGTCGCCTGCTGTTTAACTGGTCGCCACATTTGCGACGAATGTTATGGTGATGATTTTGTGTTCGAGGATACCTGTCCTCTGTCACAGATAGCCGAAGAACCGTTCATCGCTCGATGTTGCCGGGCAGATCGGAGTGGGGTTGGTATCTACAACAATAAGTTCGGCGCAATCGTCCACTGGGGTTCATCACCTCGCACGATGCTTGAAGCAGTTGACGCGATGCTTGCCGCATGGAGGAGAAAATTGAAAGAGGAGTCACATTATGGTTAAACTCGGATTTCATGTCTCGATTGCTGGAACTTTCGCAAATGCAATAGAACGGGCACAAGCACTTGGTTGCGATACGTTTCAGATATTTACCAGAAATCCACGAACGTGGGCTGCAAAACCAACAAATCCTGCAGACACAGATGCATTCATCATGGCTCTCTCCGCATCAGGTATCGGGCCAGTCGTTGATCACATGCCATACCTCCCCAACCCAGCAGCAGAGAACCCCAGTATCTATGAAAAATCGATCACGACGCTTATCGATGAGTTAAACCGATGTAACCAGATGAAAATACCCTACCTTGTCACACACCTCGGACATCATGGAGTTGAAGGACACAAAAAAGGAAGGGAAAGAGTCACCGCCGCAATCGGCCATGCCCTTGATAATGCTGCAGGCAATACAATGGTTCTCTTGGAGAACACCGCAAACGAAAAAAATACCGTTGGCGGTACGTTCACAGATATCGGTACAATCGCCGACGAACTTGGACGCGAATCGAGGATAGGTTTCTGTTTCGATACATGCCATGCAACGGCAGCGGGATATGATCTCAGAGATTGCGGTTCAGAGACGATATTCGAATGGTTTGCAGACGAAGCTGGAGATTTTTCACGGTTGAAGGTGATTCATCTCAATGATATGAAAGGAGGAGTTGGATCGCATCTCGACCGCCACGAACATCTTGGTCTCGGCACGCTCGGGGAAGAAACAATTCGCGATGTACTAACATTTCCAAAAATATCTCACTGTGCGTTCATTATGGAGACACCATCAAACAAAATGCGAGACAACGCAGGTAACATGGTTGTTGCGCGGCGACTTGCCAATAACGGAAAATAACTTTTTTAGAGCAAAAGCGACGATAGTCCATCACTGTTGGCCACTATTTCCGCTTCCATTTCCAGCATGAGATTCACCAGCTCATTATCACTGTACCGCCGGAAATCCGTTCGGATTGCGATCACCCGTTTACCAAGTGCTGTTGCGTACCCCATCTCCCATGCTGTCCCAGAATCCACATCCGATCCATCGATCACCGCAACAACAATGTCACTGTTTTTCAACGCCGATAGATTTCGTCGGTAAATCAATTCTTCGCGATTTTTACTTCGTGACTCAGTAGTGTCTTCGAATTTTTGGGGTAGATAAACATCGTAATGTTGCGAAGAGAGAAGGTGGGCAAGATGGACATTGTAGATCTTTTGAGCCTCAGAAAACAGCGGAGCTGCGAGATAGATGTGGTACTTCGCAAACAACCGAACGTCGATCATCGGGATATCGGAAAATCGCTTGAGAAATACACCGGGACCTGCTGACTTTTCGTTACCGTAATAAGTGGTCGTAACACCACAAGTTGGAGATGAATTCACACCAAGAATTGCAATCGGACGCGCATGTCGTTCGGTTATCAATGCCTGTACATCTTCCTCAAGGTGATCGAGAATTGCAGCAAATTCTGGCGTATTGAGACGATCAAGAAAAGAACCTTGATTTCGAGAAATACCAAGATACAGCGTTTCAGGGCACGGAAGTGGTACCATCTCAATGCCAAACTGTCGACAACGTGCAACAGCAGATGCCCACATCATGCGATCCGCATCGGTAGTGATTCCTTCTGCACGGAGTTTTTCGTTCAGAATACAGGGGGAAACGAGGATGTACATTAATAGATCTATTATGAGGCATGAAATGATAAAGAACCCGAAATCAGAATAATCATTCACGCGCAATAAGGATTACAGAAATGGCACGTGACAAAATATCACTTATCGCATATCGCGATGATTCATGCGATCCGAAAAAATGTACCATAAAAAAACTAGAGAAATTTGATATGGTGCGAATAGTAAACCGCATCTCGCAGATTCCCAAAAGTACAATGCTCCTTGATCCAACCTCAGACTTTGTCATCTCTCCGAAGGATCGGAGCTGGGTACAATCCATAACCATTCTCGACTGCTCATGGGAAGTTCTTGATACTGCAAACCTCATTCTCTGGAAAGGTAGGCGCGCCCTCCCCTTTCTGGTCGCGGCAAATCCTATTAATTTCGGAAAACCGTTTATCCTAACCTCAGTAGAAGCAATTGCTGCAACGTTGTACATCCTCGGTGAGAGAAATCTAGCAAAAGAAGTCCTAGCAAAGTTTCACTGGGGACTCAACTTTCTTGCCCTCAATGCAGAACCACTTGCCGAATATGCAGCAGCAAAAAACAGTACAGAGGTACTGAAGATCCAGAGTGAGTATATCATATGAAACGATGGTACCAAGACTATTAACATTCGAAAC
>JAIRRQ010000055.1 GCA_031255895.1 Methanocalculaceae archaeon | reverse complement strand
TTGATTGGACATGGAAGCAGACTGCAGTACAATAAAGAATTGATTACTACCACTGCCCAGATGATGGTTGATAATACTGACGAGTACCTGATTAAATCCTGTTTTATGGAAAACAGCGTCCCGACTGTCCCCGATGGTCTTGATGCAATGCGCGATGAAGACTTAGATCTCTTAGTCGTTGTGCCATTGTTCCTTGCAAAGGGAATCCACGTGCTTCGCGATATTCCGGAACTCCTAGGTTTGGAAGGTGGATCCAACCGTGGTGTGTTCATGCTTACAGATGGCAGGAAGATTCCTCTTGTGTATGCAGAACCTATTGGTATTGATCCACTACTTGCAGAGCTAATGCTCAAAAATGCGGGGAATGCGGTATCTACTCTACTCTAAGTTTTTCTATGCGGGTACTGGTTCTTGATACTATTCACGGTGGTGGAGACATCGCAGCCTCTTTGCGACGACGAGGTGACGTCGTTGACACAGTGGATCCGTACCGAGGTTCCGGTGTTCCGGAAAAAGTGGCCGCTGCTCGTAGCTATGATATGGTCACTGCTCCAGTGCATCTGAATCCTTCGTATCCGTTGTTGACAAAAGCTCCTGTAAAAACACATCACGAAATTGTAAAGGAGTTGGTTGTCTCACCTCGCGTTTCCGTTGAAATTACTGGTGCATGTGGCAAGACGACAACCGCGTTTGCACTGGCGCATTTGATGACTGGATGCGGCAGTGGCATTCTGCACACGAGCAGTGGGACGTTTCGGATGCCAGAAAGAGAGTTGTTGTGGAGGAAAAGTATTACGCCCGCCTCTGTGATTGCGGCAAGCATCGCTGCGCAGGATTGTGGTGCCACATGGTTGATTGCAGAGGAATCTATCGGAGTTGCAGGTATTGGAACACTTGGTATTTTGACGTCTGCAGACGATTATCCTATTGCAGGTGGTACCAAAAGCGCGCTTGCGGAGAAGTGCAGAAGTCTCGGGGCGTGCGAAATGGTGTTGGTTCCGCGCGGCGTGCCGGTACAAGCAGGATGGCAGGTGATTGAGGAATTGGTGACTGTTTCTGGGAATGTACTATCTTTTGAAGGTGGTAACGTTACCAACTCGCTTTTGACCATTGCTGGATATCGGTCGTCTCTCTCGGCAGCAGCTGCCGCGGGTCTACTACTTGACCTACCTGTTGAAAATCTTGCGAACTTTCCCGCGCTTACAGGGAGAATGTGCCTTTCTGAGATAAGTGGCGTGTTGTTTCTTGACAATGCAAACAGCGGAACAAACGCCGCTAATACTATCGATGCAGCTACTTATCTGCGCAAAATGTGTCCTGGTAAACAGGTTGTGATGGTGATCGGGATGGAGCATCACGCGGTTTGCGAAGGATTTCCGGTGAATGACATTCTTCGGGTTGTTTTTGAAGTTCGTCCCGCGCATTTGGTGATCATTTCAGAGACAAATGATTGTGTTGGGACGTTCCCTGATGCAGATGCAGTCTGCACAACCATTTCGACTGCGAAAATCATAGCATTAAATCTTGCCGAAAAAATAGGAGGCATTGTCCTCTTCGCGGTAAAAACATGGAGATGATATGGTGATGAGATATGTTCAACCGCGTCCAAGTTCGATCGTTGCAGCGCTATACACGTTGCGTGATTTGGGTGTGGATCTTGCTATTTTGCATGGCCCATCTGGATGTTCGTTCAAGCATGCCAGACTTCTGGAGGAAGACGGGATTCGAGTTCTGACGACCTCCCTTGGTGATGAGGAATTCATCTTCGGTGGTCAACGGGTGCTTGAAAATGTGCTCCAGTACTCTGAAGAGATGTTTGCGCCGAAGAAGATCGCGGTCGTTGGTACTTGTGTTTCGATGATCATCGGCGAGGATATGGAATCGGCAATTGAGGCATCAGGTATTTCTACACCCACGATTGCTGTGAATATTCATGCAGGATTCCGTGAGAACATCGATGGTGTGATTACCACTCTCACGTCGGCAGTAGCGGCTGGCTGGATCGATCCAGAGGAGCTTGAACGGCAGCGACGGGTGCTTGCAGCGGCGAATGCAATAGAACGGGAACGGGGAGCTGCCTGTAAGACCTATATCACACCATTACGTGGTGATTTGAAACATCTGGCGGCAGCTGAATTGCTTGCGCTTGCCAGATCCGGCAAGCGTGGATTGGCGATCATGAATGCAAAGAAAGAAACTGCGTACATGTTTGCGGATGAGCTTCTTGCGTTGCATGATGTGATTCCAAACGGGAACATTAGATATCTGGCAAATCTTGAAGATCGGGGTCTTCCGAAGGTTCGTGGCGATGCGACAATGATTCTTGCACAAATGCGGGAACGAGGGGTGGATCCGATCCTTTGTGGTGCGTTGGATGAGTACGGGGAGAATGGTAAGGCGATTGCAGTAAAAATTGCAGAAATGAATCCAGATTTTATTCTGTTGGTTGGTGTGCCGCACGCAGTCTCTCCCGATGTATTGGCCGATGTTACCGTGTTCTCCGTCACCAACGGACCTCGACAAGTAATACCTCTGAAAGAACAGAGACACACCCGCGTGATGGTCGAGATCGATTTGCATCCAAAGACGCTTGGCGTGCATAATATTGTGGAAAGTGAATTCGGTTCGGTACTTCGGAGTATTGCATGAGATCACTACTGATTTCAGGTGACAGATCGGGTTCGGGAAAGACGAGTATGACACTTGCAATTGCGGGTCTGCTCGCACAAAAATCAGTGGTTCAGACTTACAAGATCGCGATGGATTATATTGATACGTCATATCTTGCTGGCGTGACCAACAGGCCGTCATATAATTTGGATACGTTTGTACAGACACCTGAGGAGACGGCAGGGTTGTTTTGTTATGGTTCAGAGGGTGCCGAGTACGGGATTGTGGAAGGGGTACGGGGTTTGTATGAGGGTGTGAATGCGCTGGACGATGTCGGAAGTACGGCGTCAGTTGCAAAAATGTTCGATTTGCCTGTGATTTTGGTGATCAATGCTCGGGGCATTACGCGGAGTGTTGCTGCGCTGGTGAATGGTTTTGTGGCGTTTGATCCGAATATTCGGATCGAGGGCGTTATTCTAAATAATGTGATGGGTGAACGTCATATCCGGAAAGCAACGAAAGCAGTTGAACATTACTGCAGAATTCCTGTGATGGGTGTTGTTCCACGGATGCAGGAAATGGAACTTACTATGCGACACCTCGGTCTCGTGCCTTATCGTGAGGGATCTGATAATGCAGAGTTCCATGATCGAATTTCACATATTACAAGTGTGATCGGAGAGTACGTGGATATTGATCTGATTCGGGAGACGGCACAGGATAGGACTCCGTGTTCGAATGTTGTTTGTGAGATGTTGGGTGAACAACCGGAATTCGTGATGCGGATTGCGGTTGCATATGATGAGGCATTTAATTTCTATTATGGTGAGTTGGACGCAGTTTTGTGGAATCTTGGTGTTGAAGTTGTGCATTTCAGTCCAGTGCATGATCGACTGCCTGAGGCGGACGGATATATCTTTGGAGGGGGATATCCTGAGTTGTTCTTAGAAGAACTCGAACGAAATGATGCGATGCGGGAGGCAATACTGGAGACAGCGAAGAACGATGTACCGATCTATGCGGAATGCGGTGGTCTGATGTATTTGACGCGATCGCTTACGCTTGAAAAAGGATGGCAGAAGCGAGATGAACAACTTTCCTGTGAAATGTGCGGGGTGTTTGGAGGGGATACGAAAATGTCGACTAAAAAGGTTCTTGGGTACGTGGTTGGGATTGCATCCCTTCCGGAAGGTGAGTTTACGTTCCGAGGGCACGAGTTTCATTACAGTGGTATTTCGATGGACGCTGGGGTTAGGTATGCCTACCGCCTTTCTCGAGGTATTGGTATTGCCGGTGGGCAGGACGGGGCGTTGATCCATCGAACATTGGGTGCGTACACACATCTGATGCCTGTGTCATCTTGGATGATGCTGAAGAATTTTTTCGGCTTGTGAGATATTGATTAGCATTTTTTGATGGCTTGATGTGGAAATCGTGGCTATTAAATGAAGTTCAATTTATTCGACCACATAACCTGGGAAATATGCTTTCGGATCTGAAAAATGCGCGCTTACTCAATGAATATGGTTAACTCACACTTTATATTAATTGAATTATTTAACTTCTTGGATCCAAATAAAAATCTAAAACCCACCGATAATAACTAAAAATCACAAAAATCAGGATAGATATTTATGTTCTCTCTGCAGAGGTTATAGTATCCGAGGTTTATCCATGGAAATCAAGTATGTAACCACGACCTGTCCCTATTGTGGAGCAGGCTGTACCTTTAATTTGGTGGTAAAAGACGGCAAAATCTCTGGTGTCCAGCCATGCCAACGTGGCCAGGTCAACCAAGGTAAACTCTGCCAGAAGGGAATTTTCGGCTGGGAATTCATCGTCTCCGAAGATCGCCTCAAAACTCCGCTGATCAAAGACAAAACAACCGGTGAATTCAAGACGGCAACCTGGGATGAAGCTCTTGCAGTCGTTGCCGAGAACTTCAAGAAATACAATCCAGAGGAGATCGCTGTCATCTCATCTGCACGCTGTTGCAATGAAGATAACTACGCAATGCAGAAATTTGCCAGAATCGTTTTAAAGACCCCGAATGTTGACCACTGTGCCCGTCTGTGCCATGCACCAACCGTCGCAGGTTTGAACATGGTCTTCGGATCTGGTGCTTCCACGAACTCTTTTGACGATCTTGCGATTGCTGATTTCGTTTTTATCATCGGATCCAATAATTTTGAAGCCCATCCACTCGCAGGCCGCAGAATCATGCAAGCAAAGGCGAAAGGTGCTCACATTCTCGTATGTGATCCGCGCACAACGCCTACCGCAAAGCAGGCAGATCTGCATATTCAGCACTTCCCTGGAACTGATATCCAACTCCTCAATTGTTTGATGAAAGAAATCATCGAGCGTGGATGGGTTGACGAAGAATTTGTTAAAAATCGTACCAACGGCTACGAAGAACTCAAAGCCTGCGTCACTCAGGAAAAATACAGCATCGAAAATACCTCTGTCGTATGTGGCGTACCGGCAGAAAAAATCGAACAGGTTCTTGAATGGCTTCGTGAGTGCCAGCACAAGACTGCATTCGTCCACTGTTTGGGTATTACTCAGCACACCGTTGGTGTTGACAATGTACGTTCCATCGCATTCGTTCAAGTACTTCTCGGTAATATCGGCAAACCCGGGTGCGGTGTCAACGCACTCCGTGGTCAGAACAATGTGCAGGGCTCCTGTGATATGGGCGCACTTCCGAACGTTTACGCAGGTTATCTCAAGGTCACTGACCCTGAAGCGGCCAAAAAGGT
>JAIRRQ010000070.1 GCA_031255895.1 Methanocalculaceae archaeon | reverse complement strand
GCCTCCTTTATCATCTGTCTTATCAGGCGGTTGGGACATCCTGTATCACTCAGAAGATTCTGTATTTGTTTTGTTCCGGACGCGAGGCATGCAGTGCGGATCAGAACATCCAGCTCTTCTACTTTTTTTGGAGAAAATGTAATTCTAATCTGATCTCCTGCTCGCATCCATCGTGCTGTGTTTAGAATTATCGGCCCGGAGTAACCGAATCGAGTAATCAACAAATCACCGGAATTTGTAATCTGTCGTTTTCCACCTCGCCAGATCGATATCACTACCCCTGGAATCGAGATGCCTGACAGATCTGCCAGTCGGTGGTCTGTGACATATATCGGTGCAAGCGACGGGTGCTGTTTCGCAATCGAGTGACCGAGCGCCTCTGCAAACACAAATCCATCTCCCGTCGATCCTGTTTGCGGATAGGATTTCCCTCCAGTTGCAAGAACCAGTACCTTTGCGTAATAGGTATCGTTCAGTGTCTTTACTGCGTACTTTCCATTCTCGAAGGAGACCATTTTAGCGGGAGTAGAGTTGGATATTTTGGTTCCTGCATCATCACAGGCATCCAGCAATGCATCTAAGATGTCGTCTGCTGAAAGTGATTCCGGAAACATCTTCCCAGAATCTTTTTCCACAAAACGGATACCTCGCCTCTCAAAATAGTTTTGTGTCGAAGTGTTTGGAAATGCCATCAATGCATACTGCAGAAACGCACCGTGATCTCCGTAGTGTTTGGTGAAATTTTTCATATTTCCTGCGTGCGTAATGTTGCACTGGCTGGAACCCGTGATAAGTAGTTTTCTTCCCGGTAGATTCATTTTCTCCAGTACAAGCACCCGTGCAGGAGCAAGATGTGCTGCACAGAACAGACCTGCGGCTCCTGCTCCGATAATAATGCAGTCATACTCTCTATTCAACACAAACAGTACATTCTCCCGCAACCCTTATCACATCATCTATCTAATATATAAAAAGCACTTTACAGTGCTGGCTGAAGTAAGTCCGACGTGTCTGATGTTTACGACACTGCCATTTCTGGCTTCGGGATTACGACGAGTCAGTTCGGCTCCGCAAAAACCAGGTGGGGTATGCTGTCGACAACGGTATATTTGTTGTAACTGCTCTTTTCGTGACTTACGGCTGTTTCTGTTTGATTCCGCGAAGGAAACAGTTATCCATCTGTACGGGGTGGCCAGTCCTTACTCGGAGGTGAAATACAATGGCACGCATACATGCAAGAAGGAGAGGAATCGCCTCCTCGGTTAGACCATTTCGCCAGGAAGTTCCTGAATGGTCAAATACCGATGTACAGGAGATTGAAAAAAAAATCATTGAGTTTCGCAAGTCGGGTCTCACTTGCGCGGAAATTGGTTTGATCTTACGCGACAAGCTAGGGGTCCCGAACATAAAGCTTGTTACTGGTAAGAGAGTCAATGCCATCGTCCGTGAAAATGATCTTGACACTGACATCCCTGAAGATCTCCGTAATCTGATGCACAAAGCGCTTGGTATGCGCAAACATCTTGGTCAGAATAGAAAGGATCTTCACAACAAACGTCAGCTTCAACTGACCGAATCTAAGATTCGCAGACTGGTGAAATACTACATCAGTACCGGTCGTTTGCCCCAGAACTGGATCTACAAGTCAGATACCGCAGAGATTCTTCTGTCTAGATAAGACATTCTTTTCACCGTTATGTCACTTGAAACCGCAGCAAAAATTCTGGCAAAACGTCTCGCATCTCTGGAATACGTAGAAATGTACTCCTCTCATGGTGTAGACGGCATCGCAGCTGCCGCTATCATGTCGCTATCTCTTTTCCGAGCAGATATATCTTTTAAACTCAAAACTTTTTCGGAAATTTCTGAAAATGACGTGAAAAATCCTGAATTTTCTCTTCTCTGTGACTTCGGGGCCTCGTGTGTCGATCTTGCGGAGAACACGATGATCATCGATCATCGTGATCCTAGCGTCTCCTCATCCTATCATGTTAATCCGTGCCTTTTCGGTGAAAATGGTGAAACCGAACTCTCTGGGGCTGGTTGTGCATATCTTGTGGCAAATGCTCTCGGAGATAATCGCGATCTGGCTGGTCTTGTGATGCTTGGTATCATCGGCGATAATCAGACTCTTTCCGGAAGAAACCAGATGATTATCGGTGATGCTGTGGCAAACAATCTGATAAATCCTGTTCGTGGTGTTCTCCTCGTCGGCAGAACAACAAAGGAGCAGATTGCAAATTCTCTGCATCCGTATCTCCCGAAACTTTCAGGTGATGGGGAAAAAGCATCGGAAATTGAGGATGCATGCATGTCCAAAATATCGAACGAGGCTTATACTGCCTGTATGCTCTCCCAAATTGTACTTGATTCAGACGCCTCGTACAACAGCTTGATGACTCTCTATGGAGATTCGTGGTGTCTGGAACGTGAGGTCATTCAGAATGCTCACGCATTTACTGCTGTGGTGGATGCATGCAGCAAAGCTGGAAGACCTGGGCTTGCCTATGCGCTTTGCTGTGGTGATGCTTCGTATTTGGATGAAGCATGGAAAATTACGACCTCCTATAGGGATCGCGTGATTTCGGTGGTAAGGTCTGCTGAAAAAATTTGTAATGTTCCTACTGTCTGGTGTGTCGATGATTGCGCCGTTGCAAGTGACGTGGCTGATGTTCTTATCGAATTTTCGAATGGTCCCTTGTTTGTTCTCGGTCGCGATGTTGCCTTTTTGCGGGTGTCAGCCCGTGCTCCACGTGATTCTTCGGTGAATTTGGAACAGATTTTGAAGACAACTGCAGAAGCTTGTGGTGGCTCAGGCAGTGGACACCGGCTTTGGGCCAGAGCCGACGTTCCGCTTGACCGTGAGGACGAGTTCCTTGCAGGTTTGGAGGCTGCATCATGCGCGTGATTGGAGCGATTGTGTCGATCCATGCTCATCCAGAGCATGTGGTCTCAGCACTTTCCCCGGATTCGAACGAATTTATGACTGTCGAGGTTATCGATGGTCGCATTACTGCAAAAATTGAGAGTGAATCACTTCGTTCGATGATTGCAACAGTAGATGATTATCTGATGAATTTATCCATCTCGGAACGATTGTGCTAAGTACAAGATTCCGAGTATACAATTCCAATTTTAAAAATTAAGGTGATTTCATGGCAAGAAAGAAGCAGAGTGGTGGACGCAAGGTTGAGGGATGGAAAGCAAAGAGCTGGTTTAAGGTCTATGCCCCAGAATTCCTTGGTAAACAGCTTATCGGGGAGATTGTCTCCTCTGACACGGCAAATCTGTCGGGTCGCGTACTGTTGGTGAGTCTCGGTGAGATAATCCAGGATTATTCCAAGCAGAATGTGAAGATATCATTCAAAATCAATGATGTCGCAGGGGATGCAGCATACACACAGTTCCGTGGTCACGAAATGACCAAAGATTTCATCCGTGCAATGGTAAAGAGGCGCGCATCTCGTATCGACAGCACTATCACGATTCAGCCGTTTGGTAGTGTTCGTGAACTTCAGGTGACGATTACAGCATTCACGATCAATCATGCAAGGCTGTCTCAAATTCACGAAATTCGTGCAATGATGGTGAAAATCGTGCAAAATTTTGCAAAAGAGACTGATTTTGACTCATTTGTCACTGCAATGATCAAAGGGGAGATCTCCAAGAAGATGATCGAGGCATGTAAGCCGCTCTTCCCAATTCGCAAGATCGAGATTATTAAATCCGAATCAGTGAGTTCTGCCGCAGAACGCGCGGCAGCTCTTGTCCGTTAAGGTTTTACGGACATATTTTTTTTGGATTGTGTGTGCTGTTTTTGGCGGCTGTATATGTTCGCGATGTTTTCGTTCCTGGGTAGAGAACATGCATATCTCTTGACAAAATCAGAGTTTGTGCCGGAAATAATCGAAAATAAATTTTACACGGAATAGATGAGTGATTCTTTCATTCGTGAATGATACGAGTGTGGTATGTTCCTCCATGAATCATCTGGCAAAAAATCTTGTTTATTGTCTCACAAGGATGTACTGAACACACTGAAAACATCATAGATATTTTTGCACAGAGTTCATCATTCCGTGGTTCATAGCATCTGATCCTGAGATGAATTTCTGCGATGTTCCTATCAATTCTATGATGTTTTTGCGATATCATGAAATGATTTAGTAGTTTTTTTGTGATTGATATTTCTTTTTTGTCAGGATTACACTACAATATTACGTCACGGATGAGTACATTTTCCAATTCACACAGCTCTGTCGTGATACTAATCGATATTCTGTTCCAAGGCGTTTAGGTACCCATCTTGTCATTCCTTTCCCAGAACTCCATTTGTTGATTATCTTGGAAAAGCATCATTTTGGTGTGAGAACCGTTATCCACACAAGTACTCTCGTTCTCCCTTTTCTTGAAAATATTCGATTAAACCTGAATTTCGAAAAAAATTCCATTGTCTTTATTTTAAATTCATTACGAACGT
>JAIRRQ010000069.1 GCA_031255895.1 Methanocalculaceae archaeon | reverse complement strand
TCCCAAACAAAACCAAAGATAAAAACTCATATTTCCAATTTTCAGAGAAATATTCCAAAAATTTGTGAAATATTAGCTCCACAACAAACGCAGAAAATATGGAAATTCCGAAGATGGTGGAGACCATGTTCACAACAAACTCGCCGCAGAAACCCGTTTGTGGGTGTTTTTTCTCACTAACGTAAAAATTTGCTCTTCAAGAGCATTCTGCGGCGTAAATTCATGTTTCTCCAGATTCATCAAGACAGTATCAATCTCCTGATACGAAAATCCCAGCTCGTCTTCGTCGCTCTGCCCCTCCCAAAATCCGGCGCTAGGAGCCTTTTCAATAATTGATCGCGAGATATCAAATATCTCAGCGATCGCATACACGTCCTTCTTCCACAGATGCAGAAGCGGCTGAATATCTGCTGCAGAATCCCCCCACTTCGTATTGTAGCCAATCATATACTCTGTCTTATTAGAAGTTCCGCAAACCAGATAGTCTCGAGCCGCAGCGATGTTGTAAAGTGTTGCCATCCGCAAACGTGCCACATAATTTCCGCGAAGCACCAGACTATTAGTCATATGCGGATCATCAAACGCCGCCGCAACAACACCATCCAGAGGAATCGTGAGTAACTCAATGCCGAGTCTGTCGCAGAGTTCATCGGCATCCGCATGATCCAAAGAACTACTTGATGCAGTAGACATATGCACACCAAGCACATGCGCAGGACCAAGAGCCTTTACAGCAATAGTTGTCGCGACCGCCGAATCAATACCACCGGAAATACCGACAACAACACCTTTCGCACCCGACACCCACAAAGTCTGGCGAATCAGATCTTTTATGCGATTGACATTACACCAGATATCCTTACAGAGCATGATCGATCCTCTCTAGATACAATTTTGGCAGAGCATCCCGGATTCGCATCAGTGCATAAGCCGCCGAAGGATGACCCACCGAAAAATCTCCAAGGAGCGCACAAACATCTGCGGCAAATGGATCAGACAAAAAAGGAGTTAGATCTTCTCCCCCCCATCCGTGGTAACGAGAATACAGCACCACTTCATTCCGTGGAATGACGGCCAGCGGATCAAGCACCTTCCCGCGGAGAGCGAGTACCTCCGCCACATTTCCCGAACAGATCAGTTGCAGAAATCCGCAGGCGTAGGAATCGAGCGTCTCCGTTGACACAATTGCGGTAGCATCCGCAGGAGTCGACACAAACGACACATCACAGCGGCATGAAAGAATGCCAGCAAGAAGAACCGAAAGTGCAAATGACTCAGGACCGGAGGATACCTGCACATACAACCGTTCGTTCGATGCAATCCCACCACATTTTCTGATTCTTCGTTTCGCCCTTGCCTCGAGATCGTGTGCTGCATGCGTTGCACATAGCGCCACACCCGAATAGGGTTGGACGACAACCGCCTCCTTCCCACATCGTGAACATTGCATAAAGTACTTATTTTATCTTTGGCAAATATGTAAGTTCGTTCTCCAGTCTTGAACATGATACTTTTATTCATGAAAAGTCAACCAATATTTCATGCATCTGTTAGCCGATGATGTAAAAAATCTCCATAAATATGAAATTCGTATCCTTCGTGCATTGGAAAAAATGATGCGTCACTACACCTGGGTACCCGAAGACATCCTCAAAGTCGCGGTCCATCTCTCGGCAACAGAAACTAAATATCGTGTTGACAACCTTATTCATCGCGGCATGGTCAAATCAGACGCCGTACCATACAAAGGATACACACTCGTTTTCAAGGGATACGACGCGCTCGCCCTCTCTACTCTTGCACAGAAAAAAACGATTTCGGCACTTGGCACTATGATCGGCATCGGCAAAGAATCAGAAATCTACGAAGTACTCGGATTCGGTGTGATCGTGTTAAAACTTCACAAAATCGGCCAGAGATCCTTTCAAACCATTCGCATCAACCGAGAGTACATGCCAGAAAAAACCCACTATCCTTGGATATTTGCCTCCGTAAAATCCGCTGAACGAGAGTACGAAGCACTCAGAGCACTCAACGGGAAAATAAACGTCCCAGTCCCCATCGACATAAATCGACACGTAATCGTTATGTCATTCATCCCTGGCATGAATCTTCATCGATGTAGACTCGAAAATCCAGACGGAATTTGGCAAGAAATTCTTTCCCAAATAAAATCTGCATACGATGCAGGATTCATCCACGGTGACCTCTCCGAGTACAACATCATGTACGACGATGCAATCGTTTGGATCATCGATTGGCCACAATGGATTCACCCGAATCACCTGAACGCAGAAGCAATCTTGCGTCACGACATCGAGACCGTTGCCGCATTCTTTGCAAAAAAATATCGTCGGGAATATGACATAGATGATGCAATCCGGTATGTTACCGACAAAACGGTGAAATGAACGAACGCATCTTTGGCATCGATATCATTCGTGGAACGGTCAGATCAGGAACCACCATCGGCATTGCAGTCCTCGATTTTGGTGGAAATCTCGTCTATCTGGCAAGCACCAGACTTTTCTCTGCAGCAGATCTGATCCGCGAAATTATAAGCCTTGGGAGATCACTCATCATCGCATTCGACAAAGCTGAGATGCCATTTGGAGTGGAAAAATTCGACGTTCCTTTTCTGCGATCGCTTGGAATCAAAAAAAGGATATCTTGATCAAAGAGAAATATGTCCTTACCAAGGACCACAACTTCAAAAACAATCACGAACGTGACTCGCTCTCCGCGGCGGTGTACGCCTATCGGATCTACAAAAACAAGTTTGAAAGAATCCTCAAAAGAGCACATAAGGGGATTGACAAAGATGAACTGAGAGCGCAGATTATCGGAGTGCTCTCACTCGAACAAGCACTCTCCCGCATCAACAAAATCACACCAACAACGGTACAAACATCAACAAAACCTGACGAATTCCATGAAATCATTTTTGATGAACGGGACAGACAGATTACGCAGCAGGAAGAAACCATCCGACGACTGAGAACACTTGTGGAAACACTCACCAGAGAATCGTCGGGAAAAGACAAAATCATTTCCGCGTTTCGCAGAAAATTAAACGCAGAACAGAAAAAACAACACACAGAACTGCTAGCCAAGATCGAGATTATCGAACGTGATCGCGAACAATCTATTTTAAAAAAACAGCTTAGAAAAGAAGAACACAGATGCAAAAATCTGCGAGTGAGACTGGATAGGATGAAACGATATATCGCACTTCAGGCAGGTGAAAACTGTATCACTCTCAAAATTTTGCCACAACTTTCGCGTCAAGCGGTGCGGAGTCTCGACGATGAGATGGGGCTGGGAGAGGAAGATCTGCTGTATGTCCAGCAGATCAACGGATGGGGAAGAAATGTTGCAAGGGAGCTCACCGAAGCGAAAATAAAAACTGTAATCCTTTCCCAGAAAGTATATGCCAGGGCCTGGAAACAGTATCTGATCGGAGAATTTCGAGATGCAAGGTTACCAATTCTTTCCGATGCAGACCTCTCATCTCGCATCAAAGGAAAGATCGGGGTAGTTGATTCTGTCGCCCTTGAAAAGGCGCTTGCTATCTGGAACGCATCGCAGGTGGTGTACTCCAAAGAAAAAAAGGATGAAACCATCGACTCAATGATCAAGGAGTATCACGTGGAGAGAACGTCGAAGGTAAGAGAACCGGGACTCGATCAGACTACACCCATCTCTGAACAAGATCTCAGAAACTCTCTAGAATCAGGAGAGAAGAGGTTGGTTAAAATCGTCGTCCGAGAATATACCAACAAAAAAATGATAATACCTGCTGCACATCAAAAATCAGTACCAAAATTCATGAATCTAGAAGAAAAAGAAAAATGTATCGAAAGTGAACAATGAACAAGAACAAAATGCATCTGATTTGCTCTCATCAATCCTCTCAGAATACAGAAAAAGGAGAGAGAAAAGAAATTATTGGTAATGAATAATGGATGATCGACAACTACTTGAGACAATCCGAGAGCTGATCGGTCGTAGTGAAACGAGTGACGACTGCGCAGCCTTCCCAATTGACAACGGGAAGAGGATACTCGTATCGACAACCGATATGTTGCATGAAAAAACTGATTTCCCAAGTGGAATGACCGAATGGCAGATGGGATGGATGAGTGTTGCGGCAAGTATCTCGGATATCGCGAGCTGCGGTGCACAGCCGATCCAGGTATTGATCGCCGTGGGTCTTGACCGTGCAGATCGATTGAAACCAATAATGGAAGGGGCTGTCACCTGTGCAAAAACCAGTAATGCTAAAATTGCCGGAGGCGATATCGACAGTCACGCAGAGCTGACGATCGTAACAACCGCATTTGG
>JAIRRQ010000053.1 GCA_031255895.1 Methanocalculaceae archaeon | reverse complement strand
TCGAAATCACACTCCGTAAGATATAATTTATTTGAGATAAGACAATATAGTTAGCAACATTTATGTTGCGCCATCCTGTTCTCATTCTCCTGATTCTCTTGTTGCTGTTGATTACGAGTGTCTTTGTTACGACTTGTATCGGAGTATCCGGTTTGTCTTTGTGGCATTTCGATACGACGATGATTCAAAAACTATTGTTCGAGGTTCGACTACCGCGGGTGTGCGGTGCGATGTTAGTCGGCCTCGGGCTTGCTGCGGCGGGATGCGCTATGCAGGGATTGTTCCGCAATCCAATGGCGGATCCATATATTCTCGGAACGTCGTCAGGAGGGGCACTAGGAGCTGCGTTCGCAATTTTGTTTTTCAACGGGTTATTTTTGCCGATTTTTGCATTTGTCGGCGCAACACTTTCGACTATTATGGTGTATGTTATCTCTCTTAGGAATGGGCACGTAACAGTGGAGACACTGTTACTGTCTGGTATCTCGGTATCACTGTTCTTATCTGCAATGTTGTCGTTTTTTATGTGCATTTCAGGGAATAGTCTGCATCAGATTATGTTCTGGATGATGGGGGGGTTTTGGAATGTGTACTGGGATGATGTTGGATTATGTCTTTTGATCCCCGTGGCGTGTGTGATGATGTTTGTGTTTTCCCGCGATCTGAATGTTATGGCACTGGGAGAAGAGGAGGCGGTACATCTCGGCGTGAATACAAAAAAGACAAAGTGGATTCTTTTGCTGATTTCATCGTTTATCACCAGCATTGCGGTCTCAATTGCGGGATGCATCGGTTTTATAGGTCTTGTTATCCCACATATTATGCGACTTCTCGCGGGACCGGATCACAGAATTTTGCTGCCGGTGTCAATGATGACCGGAGCAATCCTTCTGATGTGGGCGGATACAGCTGCACGAACATTGCCAATTGAGATCCCAGTGGGAATCATTACAGCACTTTTAGGAACTCCATTTTTTGTTTATCTGTTGCGGAGGAGAACACAAATATGACGCCCGCAATTTCTGTAGAACAACTATCCGTAGGCTACGGAGATCACGAGATCCTCAAGGATCTTTCGCTCGCAGTTGAGGAGGGACGATTCATTGGTATTCTCGGACCGAATGGATGTGGGAAGACGACACTCCTCCGAACATTATCGAGAATTCTTGAGCCGGATGTAGGAACAGTGATGATTGAAGGGATGAATGTTGTGGCGTATGATACGAAGGCGTTTGCACGGATTTTGGGATGTGTACGGCAGGAAACGGATGTTGCATTTCCGTTTACGGTTCGTGAAATTGTTCTAATGGGTCGACATCCATATGCCAAACGACTTTCTCCCTTGACAGATGTGGATCTGCTGATTGTGGATGAGGCGATGCAAAAAACAAGTACCCTGCATCTGGCAGATAAACTAATTACAGAGATTTCGGGTGGTGAACGCCAGAGAGTGTTAATTGCAAAGGCGCTTGCGCAACAACCAAAAATTTTGTTGTTGGATGAACCAACATCGCATCTTGATATTAATCATCAACTAGAAATTTTGAATTTGATGCAGAAATTAACACCAAAGATTACGGTTGTAGGAGTATTTCATGATCTCAATCTTGCATCTTATTTCTGCGACAGATTGATTTTGATGAATGCAGGACAGATTATGGTGATGGGATCCCCGAGTGAGGTATTGACGGCTGAAAGGATTCAGGAGAGTTTTTCGGTACAGATGCTGGTGCATACTCATCCTCTAACAGGAAAGCCGTATTTAGTTCCAGTTTACGGTGTAGTGGCAACTATGAGAGGGGGACGAGTACATGTGATTTCAGGAGGGGGGTCCGGATCACAACTGTATCATTTATTGCTTCTGCGCGGATACCTGGTTACGGCCGGAGTACTTGCGGCAAATGATTTGGATGCGGTGACTGCTGTGGCGCTTGGAATTGAGGTGGTGATTGAGCCACCGTTTGCTGCAGTTTCGAATGAGTCGATCAAACGACTGAAGGATTTGCTTGCAGAGGCTGATACTGTGATTATTGCGGAGATGCCGGTTAGTTTGGGGAATTTAGCAAGTCTGTCCATCCTGAAAGATATTGATGCACCGATGTACCTCCTTGGACGATGTGATGATTATACCGGAGGTGAGGGATTCGCTCTTTTTGTGGAACTTGTCAAAAACGGTGCAATTGAAGTAGCATCGGTTACGGATCTGATGCGATTGATTTTACCATGAAGCGATTTGGTATTTCTACAAATTGTGGGATGGAATATCCTCTTGTGGATGTTTTAACGCGACTTTCTGAGATTTGTGATCTGGTGGAGATTCAGTGTGATGCGAAACATTCGTTGTTTTTGTATGAAGATGTCTTCAAAGATTTTGATCTGCGATGTACGATCCATGCACCAACGGGAGACGGGAATATTGCGACTCCGTTTGAATCGATACGACAAGCGAGTGTCGAGGTTATCCGCGAAACAGCGGAGATCGGGGATAGAATAGGTGCAGAAACCTTAGTGATTCATCCTGGATTCTGTTTATTTGCTTCGGAGTGGGAGGCGGCAAGTGTTGCAATGATGCGGAGTTTTGAGGAATTAGGTGAAATACAGGAAAATTTTTCGATCCGATTTGCGATGGAAAATCTAGGCAGTTGGGATTGTTGTATGTTTCAAACGCCGGAGTTGTTGGATCTGATCCGAGGAGCCGGATTGTTGTTTGCTCTGGATGTGGGGCATGCAAATTTGACAGGAACGCTTTCCACATTTTTGCGAAAGCGACCAGATCATCTGCATCTGCACGATAATTGTGGGAAGTGGGATGAACATGCGGCGTGCGGATCGGGGATGATTGATTTTTCTTCGGTGCTTTCAGTTGCAGGATCTGCTACGATGATTGTGGAGGTTATGCGGTTTGAAGATGTGGAACAGAGTCTTATGTTTCTAGAAAATTTGTAGACGATAGAGTGTAATGTGACGATAATATCTAGCAAATTTTTCCGAAAATAGCAAGATAGAATATGAGACTTTGATTAGAGTAAACGCAAAACGCACAAAAAGAAAAACAACATTTTTCGGTAATATTCAGTGGCAAAAAACTGCCGAACACAAAAATTTTGATGCTACAAAATTTTTTTTAGTTCTTTGCGTTTTTCTAACCAACGATATCACGTTGTTCTGGGTCGGAATGAAATCATTCAAATAATCACTTTGGTGGACGAGCGGCATTTTTTATTATTCTGGTTATGCTATCAAATCAAACTACTGTTAAATGCGTTTATCAATTTATTTAAATCATCGTGAGACTTATTTGTATGTCTGCGTTGTTTTGGACAAATATTTTCCCGTGCAACAAAAAAAGATCTTGAATCAACCGTTGCAAAAAGTCATGAAATGGATGACATCAAAAAAATGATTTCAGGAAAAATAAAAAAATTATTTTTCCGATTTACTCTTCACTCTTTTCATACGGAATAACTCTTCGCGTTCCATCTCATCGAGACGCATCTTGATAAAATTCCGTGCCTCGATCAGCTCTGGAATCACCTTGAACTCCAGTGCATTCACACGGCGTTTGGTTCCTTCAATTTCGTCAAGGAGACGTTTCATCGTTGTTTCAAGTTCGGCGGAGAGAATAATCGTCTCCACCAGATCTTCAAATGTCTCTGTCGCCTCATCTATTGCGGCTGATGTTCCCAGAACACCGTATCCACGGTCGATGAGAGTCTTTTTGACACTCCTTGCTTCGATTTTCGGCACAACAACACCCATGATATTCTTGCTCTTGAGATCGATCTGTGGGTTTTCGGATGCCGAAAATGCCGCAGCTTTCACTCCGATATGTCCTTCCACAGTTTCTGCGATTGCAATCATTTCCTGTGCACGGGCATACTTGATAGCAAGATCGTTGCGGAGATCCTTTGCCTCTGCAAGCACTTTGAAGAATTCAAGGATAAGTCCATCGCGCTTCATTTTCAAAAGCTTATAACCTCGCTCCGATAATTTGATCCGTTTTTTCAGATTGATCAGTTCGGATCGGGTCGGCTTCACATTCAGCGCCACAATGAATCACTTCCGATAGTTCGGATGGTAGGTCTTGATCAGGTCACGGTCGATGCGTTTCTCGAGTTCGCTCTCTGACAGCTGAACAAACATGTTCCAGCCGATGTCAAGTGTCTGAGCAATCGTACGATCTTCATCAGCACTCTGACGGACGAATTTGTTCTCGAAGTTATCGGCGAACTCAAGGAATTTCTGGTCACGTTCAGAGAGTGCGTCCTTTCCGACGATGGCAACTAAGCCGCGGAGATCGACACCTTCCGCATAACCGGAATAAAGCATGTCTGATACCTTCTTGTGGTCTTCACGAGTCAATTCTTTGCCGATGCCAAGATTCATCAGACGGGATAGGGACGGTAACACATTGATTGGTGGGTAAATTCCCTTACGATGTAGTTCAGGAGAGATAACGATCTGGCCTTCGGTAATGTATCCTGTAAGGTCTGGGATCGGGTGTGTGATATCATCACCTGGCATCGTCAAAATCGGAATCTGGGTAACGGATCCCTTCAGGCCTTTGATGATACCAGCGCGTTCGTAGATGGATGCAAGAGTAGTGTACATGTATCCTGGATATCCACGACGTCCTGGCACTTCTTCGCGAGCAGCACCAATTTGACGGAGTGCTTCGCAGTAGTTTGTTATATCGGTCAAAATAACCAGCACGTGGTATCCAAGCTCGTATGCTAGATACTCTGCAGTGGTCAATGCGAGTTGTGGAGTAACCGTACGTTCGACGGCAGGATCATCTGCAAGATTTAGAAACACTACTGATCGTTCTAGTGCGCCAGTTCTCTCAAAATCTGCCATGAAGTAGTTTGCTTCTTCCTTGGTGATGCCCATTGCAGCGAATACCACGGCAAATTCTTCCATAGATCCTGGTACTTTTGCTTGGCGGGCGATTTGCAGTGCAATCTCGTTGTGTGGAAGACCTGCAGATGAGAAGATCGGAAGCTTCTGACCGCGAACCAGAGTGTTGGTCCCGTCGATGGTAGATATGCCGGTTTGGATAAAATCACGCGGAGATCCTCTCGCATATGGGTTGATTGCAGCACCACTAATATCAAGACGTTTATCGGGGATGATATCGGGACCACCATCGATTGGTTTTCCTCCTCCGGAGAGAATACGTCCGAGCATGGTTTTGGAGACTGGCATTTTGAACGTTTCACCGAGGAAACGGACGCCAGTATCGCGTCCAAGTCCCGTCGTGGTTTCGAAGCATTGGACGACGACGAGTTCCTCGGAAGTGTCAAGAACCTGCCCGCGTTTGAGTGTTCCGTCTGGTAAAACAAGACTGACTTGTTCTTCATAACCTACTGGCTCGGTCTTCTCAACGAAGAGCAGTGGGCCGGCAACTTTGGAGACTGTCTTATATTCTTTCATGATCATGCCCTCAAAGCTTTGAATTCAGCACTCATCTCTGCGTAAATTTTGTCAAGGACTGGTTTGTACTCCTTGATGAATTTGATCTGCGGCATTTCGTTTTTGGCTTTGGCAGATAGGATTTGTGTCGGTGGAATTCCTGCAGTCTGTGCGGCGTAGGCGAGATCTGCGTAAGTTTTGATCATCTTGAACATGTCGAGTTGCTTTTCGAGACTGCAATAGGTGTCGACTGGATCGAAACCATTCTGCTGTAGGAACAGTTCACGAATCATACGTGCGATTTCGATAGTGATCTGCTCGGCCTCCGGCAATGCATCTGAACCGACGAGTTGGACGATTTCCTGAAGTTCTGCTTCTTTTTGCAAAATTTCCATGGACCAGCTGCGCAGCTTGTTCCATTCAGGGGAAATCTTCTCGTCGTAGTAGTCATTGAGTTGAGACATGTACAGAGAATATGACTGTAACCAGTTGATTGCTGGGAAATGGCGTCTGCGGGAAAGGTTTGCATCGAGTGCCCAGAAAACTTTCACGATACGAAGTGTGTTTTGTGTAACCGGTTCGGAAAAATCACCTCCGGCCGGAGATACTGCACCGATAACGGAGACTGATCCACTCCCACCGGCAAGTGGCTGAACAAGTCCCGCACGTTCATAGAACTCTGAGAGTCTTGAGGATAGGTATGCTGGGTAACCCTCTTCACCTGGCATCTCCTCGAGACGGGAACAGATTTCACGCATTGCTTCTGCCCACCGAGATGTGGAGTCTGCCATGAGTGCAACGTCGTAACCCATGTCACGGAAGTACTCTGCAAGAGTGATTCCGGTGTACACGGATGCTTCACGAGCTGCCACAGGCATGTTAGATGTGTTTGCGATCAGAATTGTTCTCTCCATGAGAGAGTTTCCGGTTTTCGGGTCGGTGAGTTCAGGAAATTCGGTCAATACTTCGGTCATCTCGTTGCCGCGTTCACCACATCCGATATAGACGACGATTTCTGCGTCAGACCACTTTGCCAGCTGCTGTTGGGTAACGGTTTTTCCAGAACCGAATGGACCTGGAATTGCTGCGGTTCCACCTTTTGCGATTGGGAAAAGTCCGTCGAGAATTCTTTGTCCGGTTAACAATGGGATGTTCGGGGTGTGTTTTTCCACGTATGGACGTGGGACACGAACCGGCCAACGCTGCATCATGGGAAATTCTTCGCCTGAATTGAGTTCGATGATGATGTCGTCGACGGTGAAACTGCCAGATTTGATGTTCTTGACTGTGCCACCTTTTGCGTTTGGTGGGATCATGATTTTGTGCACGATACTACGGGTTTCCCGCACTTCACCGATAATTTGTCCTGGTTTAACAGTTGTACCTGCACTAACTACTGGTTTGAACTCCCATTTCTTTTCATGATCAAGTCCTGGTGCGGTAACTCCACGCGCGATGAAGTTGCCCATCTTTTCGATGAGGACTTCAAGTGGGCGCTGGATACCGTCGTAGATACTGGTCAGCAGTCCTGGACCAAGCTCGACTGCGAGCGAAAGTCCGGTGTTTATGACGGGTTCTCCTGGGCAGATGCCCGTGGTGGATTCATAGACCTGGATGATGATCTCTTCACCATCGATCTTGATGACCTCACCCATCAGCTCCTCGTTGCCAACCTTGACCACATCATACATGTGAGCATTAAGGTCGACTGCAGTGACCACAGGTCCTGCGATGCGTTTGAGTATTCCTGACTTATTATTTACTTCCACAAATCAACACCCACCGAACGCTTAATACGCTCTCTCAGGGAGAGACCTGCCTCCTGGCCTCCAATGGTTACAATGGTAGGTCTAACGGAGTTTTCAATGGCTATCTGCAGACGACGCGGGATCTGTTCAATGTCTGCGCTCTGAAGAACGAGAATACCAACTTCATGATCGTTTAAGACACGAGCAATGGTCTCTGTTAGTTTTTCTGGTGTTTCCGCAGAGTACGTTTTACGTATTCCTACAAGTTGGAATCCAACAACGAATTCCTTGTTTCCAATAACTGCGATTTCCATTACATCACCAGATATTTCTCAAGGATCTCGGGTGCAAGCCCTGCTTCTTTGCCGCGAGCGAGCGCACGGAGGTTGGATACTTCATATTTCTTTCTTTCGAGATAGGCAAGCAACGGAGAGATTGAAAACGGATTGCGCTTTGATACATTGTCCATCTGATTGAGTTGGGCTGCAATCAGCATACCTTCGATTGCGTAGATCGGTTTTCTCTCTCTGAGTGATTCGAGTGCCTCGATGAGAACAGGAGATTTGATTTTCTTTTTGAGCGTATCGACGACTTCATCCATGCTTTCAACCGAGCAGAGGCGCTCGAGTTCGTCGACATGGTACGATCCACCCTCGATCCAGACATCTGAGGTGCTTACGTTAGATTTTCCCTGCGCTAGGATTCTGAATAGGTTGGTGATGTTTTTGACGTCGATTTCGAACGTAACGTATTTTAAGAACGGTAGTCCGCCTCTCATGCCGCCACGTGCCGCTTTGATCAGCGTCGCATAGTAGTACTTATAGAGTTTGTTTTCGAGTATCCCAAAGGAATGGGTCTCGAGTGCTTCCGCGAGTCCTGCGGAAAGAATTTTTGCCATCTGCTTTTCGGGAAGAATTTCGACAATTCTTTCGGTGTTGGTTTCGGCGAGTAGACGATCGAGCATTGTTGCGTCAAGTTCTCCAGCCGGTACAAGCACTGCCCGAATCTTCCCATCGGAAAGATCCTGGGTTTTTCCGCGAAGAATAGTCAAGATATTCTGAATATCCCATTTGTGCAGGTAATCACGGGTAAATCCTTTCATCTCTCCGGGAGCGAGTGTGATGACCCGCTGGTATTCTTTGGCGAGATTCCAGGACATGGCGTTTTCGACGAGGTCTACTCCAGAGAATGATGCGGAAAGTTCGTCGATTTCGCGTTTGTACTCCATCTCTTCGATGAGTCTGGTAAACTCCGATAGACTCATGTTCAGCATGCGGAGATACTCTTCTCGTGGGATGAGTTTTGCTTTACGTACCCGCATACGCGTTGAGACATAGATGTATGGAGCAGGACCGCTCATTACCTCAGTCATTGTAATTTACCTCATTCGTTTAGGTGTTTGCCTCAAACAGTATTTCCGATGCATTTTTGAGGCTTGATTCCCATACTTCACCCATGAAGGTTCGGTAGGAAAGGTCAAGCGTGAACTTACCATCGATGCTCTGTACTACGACACCACCGTCGATGTCAGTAATTCCTCCAAACGTAAATCCGGAAAGGGTTTTCAATTCCAAGAGAGCTGCTTTGGTAGCTTCTTCATCGCGTTGGTTTGCATATACGATCCCTTCTTTGATCTGTTTTACAGCGTCTTTGAGAAGGGAGCGTACGGCTTTTGCATGGATGTCGACCGGAAGATTTGTGATTTCTTTTGCAGCTTCGTTGTAGACTTTATCGAGCAGTTCTTTTTGTGCGTTGAGCAGGTCTCGTTTTACAACCAGATTTGCGGCAGCGGTTTCACGGATCATTATGCGATCTGCCTGGAGAGTGGCATCGGTTTCTGCGACGATGCGGATCTCCTCTGCACGCTTGGTTGCTTCGGCAACCATGATCTTTGCTTCAGCATCTGCCTCGGATTTGATCCGAGCAGCTTCACGGTCACCCTTTACCTTGATTTCGTTAACTACAACTTCGAGTCCCATGATTTGCACGAGCCTCCGCTTTTACTGGAAGAGCAGCAACAGTGAAATCACAAGGCCGAAAATGACGATAGTTTCAGGAAGTACAGTGAAGAGAAGGGCAAGACCGAACATATCACGGTCCTCTGCTGTTGCTCCGACTGCGGCTGCTCCTATACCCATTTCTCCAAGACCGGTTCCGACACCGGCGAGACCGACTGCGAGACCTGCACCGATTGCGGTGTATCCGGATGCCATTGCCTGTGCTACTTCAATTGTCATTGTTTCAATTGCCATAATTATTCTTCCTCTGAGAATTTGCGTTTAAGTCCAAATGGATTGTACTTGATTCCTCCACCAACGTAGAATTTAGTGAAGAATTCAACGTAGTGAAGACGAATCGAGTGGAGTCCTCCGCCAAGGATACCAAGACCTACGTTGAGGGTGTGTCCACATACAAAGATGAGAACACCAACGATTACCATTATTACACCGACTGCATCGAGGTTCGCAAGAGCAGGATCGATGAACATACCAAAGGAAAGGTAGTTGACGACCATTGCAATTGCGACAGACGACAATCCAACTGCGGCAATACGGCAGAAGGAGAGTACGTGTGAAATGATTGTCGGGATTTCCATTAAATCGAGTATATTTTCCTGTGCGAGGAAAATGCATCCGAGTACGAGCAAAATGAATCCTAATAGGGCAACTATCGAGAATCCTGGGACAATTTGGGGTGCTGTTGTGAAGTCTGGCATCATTCCAGAGATGCCGAACATCTGCTCTATCGAGAAGAAAGACCAGACGAGGATTAAAAGACTCCAGAGAATGGCGATCCATCCAAATTGTCCGAAAATTGCTTTTGTTCGATGTTTGCCGGCATGATCCATTCTGTAGTGATTGATCATTCCAACAATGCGGCCAAGCGTGATGTAGATGATGCCAAACCAGACTGACATGATCAATAAAGGCATTGCGTCAGGTCCGCTTGTGTGGGCAATGGCATCTGTTCCGATGGCTAAATGGCGCTGGAAGATGAAAGCGTGCCACGGTAGAGAATATCCTAGGAATTCGCTGTACAAGAGACCGAAGAATATTGTTGAGATGCTTGAGCCGATGAGAATTTTGATAAGGTTTTTACCGCCCTCTCCTTTGAACATTGCCAGATTTCTGGCAGCGAATGCAAGGATAAGGAAAATGATACCATATCCAACATCACCAACGATGAGTCCGAAGAAGATCGGGAACATGATGGTAAGAATCAGTGTTGGATCAATTTCATTGTATCTTGGGCGTGCATAGACGTCCATGAAAAGTTCAGTGGGCTTTGCGAATGATGGATTGTTGTATTCCACTGGAATTACTGTTGCATCGATTTCATCGTTGTCAACAGTTACATATACGCAACCACCGGTTGCTTGGTTTAAGCCTGCGATTATTGGTTCGATCTGATTTGCGGGAACCCATCCATCGATAACGAATGCTTCCTCGGTTGTTGCGAACCTCAGCGGGACTTCTGCTTGTTCCACGTCACCGGACAGTACTTCGTCGCATGCAGCGAGTAAGTCTGCATATTTTGTTTTGAGCTCAGTTATTTTTGCGTTTGTATTATCGAATGCAACTTTTGCTTGGTTTTGGTCAACAGTGTACTTTTCAACTGCAACCTGGACGCTTCCACTTTCGTTCGGGATTATAACTGCCTGGAAGCCAGCGTCTGATAGTGTGCGTTCGATTTCTGCGGCATCTTTTGTTTCGACGAATACGACGATGAAATTTCCGTTTTTGTGTGCCACATAATATTTTTCATGTGGGACGCTCGGATCAACGTCGTGATCAATGTATCCGGCGATTGCGATGACGTTGTCGTAGCCGCGGTAGAGTTCCATTTCAAGCGGTACGAGTGCAAATGGTTTGAGTTCAGTGATACGCTGTTCACATTCTCGAATGCGAGATTCTGCAGCCGATCGTTGTACCGTGAGGTCGCTCACTTCTGCTTCGATTGCGGGAAGTTCGCGCTCAATTGCTTGTCGGATCGTTGCTACAGGACGCTTGGGAACGTCGAAAAGCGTTTCAGGGTTTGTTTGGAATACGTTTTCGATGGAACGTATTTTGAGGAGACTTGTCGAGAGTTCACTAGCCCCTTTGAAAGGGGTACCTAAGCGAACACCTTCGTAGCCTTCTTTTCCCTGGTCTACAAAATCGGTGATATGGAAGATTCGGTGACGGTATAGTTCAGTCACAACTGACGTCATCTGCTCTTTAGGTGCTGCAACGAGCAGATGCGTCATCGGTTTAGGCTGAAACATGCAGTTTCTCCTTAAACCGTTCTACAAACAGCGATA
>JAIRRQ010000049.1 GCA_031255895.1 Methanocalculaceae archaeon | reverse complement strand
TAAGAACAGCTACCAACGGAATGATGATCAATGCAGAAATATAACAGCAAATTATACCAAGGATTGCAGTAAGACCAAACTGGCGAATATCTGGCAGGGTGGAGAACATCATTGCCATGAATCCGAAAGCACTGACAACCATCGCATAAAGCACCGCAGCCCCTGTCTTGGAAACTGCAAATTTGATTGCCTCAGGAAGCGCATGGTTATTTCGCATCTCATCATCCAGACGCGAGTGGAATTGAATCGCATAATCGACACCGATACCCAAAAGGATCGGTAATGCACCAATCGTTGTCATCGAGAAAGGCAGATCAACAATTCCCATCAGACCAAATGTCAGAATCAAACCGGTAAACACACTCACAATTGACAGAAGCGGGAACCGCACATGGTTGAACAGGAATTGACAGGCAAGCATCATCAAAACAATTGCCGCGATTAGTAAAATGATCATGGTCGAACCAAGATTGCCCCTCATATCCTGTGACATGGCAGCCATGCCAGTAAATGTCATGGTAACCCCCGGGGGATTGTCGAATTTCGCCGCCATACCTCGTAGATTATCGAGAATGTCTTCCTGTTTGGATGAAGACATTCCTGCGTCCAAATTAATCAAAATAATTGCTAGCTGTCCATTTGGTAGAATAGATGCAGTGATATCATATGGGATCATCGCAACAACATTATCAATAGTTGCCTGATTTTGCGGAATCACCTCATCATTGTGAGTAACCAAAACATCATACACACTCTGCACTGACGAAATACCCTGTGTTGCTGCCATCTGCTGTTGCAGTGTATAGACGGCATTCACTACATTGACATCTGTGACTGAGTCTGCCTGCACCATCAATATGATGGAATCCGACTGGAAATTATTTTCATAACTTTTCGAGATATACGATCCATGAGAATTTTTGTCTGCATCTTGCCGATCGGTACTCATGGAAAGTGTTGTTGCTCAAAATGCGGAAAACGTAATGAGAACTATCAAAAAACAACCAACCAAAAACGGCCGTTGTACAATAAACTCGCTAATTTTTTCAAATGGTGATATCACAGGATATACCTTGCAAAAATGCTGGTATCATTTCTTCATTAAATCTACATAAATTTGACTTCTAGATAAAAATTTTAAAATGATATTTCCAGACAAAACTAGTAGAGATTAATAGATACCGACTGTTTTAGCCCGCATTGGTAAAAAAAGCAACACATTAAACGCCAGAATTTTCAAGTCAGGCCTTATTCTGCATGCCGTACCGATGGAAAAGAGAATCAATCGTCTCCACCTCACTTGGATCTTTGTCGTCGCGTAAACGAACGAAACGTGGAAATCGCAGAGCATACCCCGCAGCATAGGTGGTACTTTTCTGCAACTCTGCATAACCCACCTCAAAAACGACATCAGGTTCAAATACCACAGTTTTGTCACGTTTAGCGACGATTTTATCTTTAAACAAATCATACAGCTCGGCAAGCATAGCATCGTCAATACCAGTTGCCACACGACTCAGTTCCAACAATTCACCGTTTTCATCCTGGCATGCAAGCAAAAACGAACCAAACATCTTCGCACGCTTTCCTTCACCCCACTCAGCACCCGTAACAACGAGATCAATTGTGTCAACCTCTGGCTTGATCTTAATCCAGAGCTTTCCACGGTTTCCAGGAAGATAGGGAGAATGCAGGGCCTTGAGCATGATGCCTTCGTTGCCACTGTCAAGCGCTGCATGGTAGTAGTTCTCAATCACCTCTGGCAAGTCACTCACTATCTGAGGAGTGACAAAATTCTTCATGACGCTTTCCAAGATCTTCCTGCGTTCGGAGAGAGGGCGGTCGATCAATGTTTCACCATCGCAGACAAGAATATCAAAAACACACGGATGTATATGAATTGTGTTTGTCACAGCAGTAACATCGCGTTTTCTACGAATTCTCCGCAAAACCATTTGAAACGGCATTGGTTTCCCGTTCTGCATCGCGATGATTTCGCCGTCGATGATGACATCATGATCGGTTGCCGCGGAAAGCATCGCTATCACATCAGGGAGTGATGCGGTCATTTCCTCGAGACGACGTGAGTATATCGCAGTCTGATCACCTACCTTATGGAACTGGAATCTGCTGCCGTCATACTTGTTTTCAGCTGCAAGAAATCCGTGAGCCATCACCATATTGGCAATCGATCCTGCCTGTGCGAGCATCACCTTCACCGGCCTGAACGAAGTGATGTGCACGTTTGCAAGAGCAGTGGGATCGGTTTTTGCCAGAAATGCCACCTCACCAAGATCATTGAGAGCCTGATGAGCGCGTTCAACGATATTTATCGGGACAGAGAATCCTTTGGAAATCGCCTCGTGAACAACGCCTTCTCCGACGCCAATACGCATCTCCTCAAGCATCAATCGCGACAGATACCTCCCTTCCAGCGGTGATGCATTTGAAAGAAGATACAGCGCAGATCGCATGCGTTCCTGCTGGGATTTGCGTCCTGACATTTTCGCCATCTGTAAAAATCGCGCGTACACCTCAAGCAGTTCAAGATCATCTGAGAGAAACATCGTCTGTTCTCGCTTTTCAAGCAACTTCTCAACAACTAAACCAGTATCACCAGAACTATTGATTGCTGATATGACAAACTGCTGTTTCTTCCCAATCACATAAGCAAGCACCTCATACAAAAGACGTGGACCAAATCTGAGCCTTTCAGATGACCAATCAGGAAATATTTTCCCGCGCATAAACCGCACGAACACTGGCAAATCCTCTAAAGACAGGAATGGGAAAATTTCAGCAAGAGTATCGATCATCGCAAGTCGAGAAGAGATGGTTTCAAACCTGTCGCATAATTCTGCAAATTCACGAAACAACATCACAACGCCTACACAGTAAAGCGAACGAGTCTCCGCTCTCGATACTCGGGGAGTTGATCACAGACATGGATCACGGTCCCTGACTCCTTTGAGGCAGCCTCCGCAGATTCACGGGCAAGATTCGGACGATTGTAGTTCTCCGAGAGATGAGCAAGGGCAATAATACCGACATTTCCATCAAATAATCGCTGTACAGCAGCAGAATTTTCGTTGGAAAGATGTCCAACCTCACGAATGCGGTCTTTGAGGTACTGCGGGTACAGTCGGAGGACGTGACGATTGCCGCAGCAGTGAGCACCACAGTTGCGGCACGTGGTGCAGTCTGGAAATGTATTGTTCTGCATCGCAGAAGAACAGTAGTTGCTTTCCAACACCACTGCATCACAATTGCGAAGAATTTCAAGCATTGCAGATGTTACTTCGTGGGTATCGAGGCAGACACCAATGCGAGCATCACCATCATCAATGACAAAACCGGATGGTTCGGTCGCATCATGTCTGGTGTGGAACGCAGTGATGGATAGGTCGCCGACAATTTTCGAAATTTTATCCTGGCAAACAACAAACTTCGCGTTGTGTGGCAAAAATCCTCCGCGAATTGAAGCATCCAACGTGCCGCCAGTTCCATACACAGGTATTTTCATCGTCTTCACGAACGTCTTTGCAGAACGAACATGATCGAGATGTTCGTGTGTCACGCACAACGCGCGAACGCGGGAAACCTCAAGAGAGAGAGACTCCAGCGTACGCTTTAGATAGCCGATCCCAGCATCGATTACCACAGCGTCTGTGTCGTTACCTACGTAAATGCTGTTTCCTTTGCTTCCACTTGCAAGCAACACGCACTCCATATTCATCTAATAGATAGGAAACACAGTAAGATATATTCACCCGACTTGAATGTTGGAAAAAGAGAACTCCAAAAATGGAAAATTATTCATCCTTGTCTGACCAGAAGATGATCTCTATCTATAATAACAAAACAAAAAAGTAAGACTTCAGTTTTTCGATGTTTGCAGCGCAAAAGAAGAAATATATACATCAGCACGTTCTGCACAAGTTCCACATCACTGATGTTTTTAGGTTCTACTGCTGTAACATACTGGGTGTAATCACCAAAAAATATAACTGTGAAAATAATTACCGAACAAATTGCAAACATTTCGACAAGAACACTAGGCAATTGTGCCAGACTCTGACGTATCAGATATTCAACTTTCGCTGGGGAGACGATGTTTGGGATGGAATCAGTATCAATTTCGTTGGAGAATACATCACATCTGACACCCAAGATGATAGCTATCTGGGTGCTGCATATCTAATCTGCTGGAGATTCTAAACACGAAGCTGAAGATGATAGAGAACATCCCTGGATATTAATATAGTTCATTGCAGTGCCAACCAGCTCAACTGTCAAATAGATGATTGCCATAAATAGAATCATCCAGGAAAATACACAGAGTGCTCACATAGGACAACTAAAGACGAGAATAGATGGATAATTGCAGAAATCAAAATTGCGCCCCGACTGCTTCCACAGAGGATTGGCACTGAATGCGTTGATAAATGCATCCGTGATGATATCTGCCTGTACCTGCATGAAATAGATCAAAACAGATCATATGCGTAATAACGATGAGAATATGATAAGAATTAAGACAATAGTGGTAAATTTTTCCTTTGTTTGGGGTATTTTTGAAGTACTAGACGGTTCTTCCAAAAAAATCATCTTTACCCATTTCTTTGTAGATTTAACCGATAGTACAACTCAAGAAAACTCGTTGGATGAGTCAGGATCCTACCCATAGGGAAAACCAGTCTCACACTAGAAAATACTACCCAAACAGACGAGAGAGCCAATATTAACGCGAAATTTTAACGTAGAATTCATGAAAAGAAGATACAACATCTATACATCAAAAAGATTCACTTGTATTCGTTCCATAAAAAGATGAGAGAATTTTTTTAGCATATCAAACACCGTACCTTTTACTTTCAAAATAAAATAAAATCCAACATAGCCAAATATGACGATCGCAAGATGTCAAACGTACTCGTTTACCGCTAATGATATTATTGAGATAGCACGATGTTGACAGTCTCAAACACATCCTGGGATAAATCTTTTTCATCGTGACATACTGATGTGTTGTAACACGTTTTTGAAAACTGATGATGAGAATAAATAAATAAATAAATAAATAATTGATTTAGCCACTACTGAGAACTCAGAAGGAATCCATGGATATTTTGCCAAAATCAACGGAATTTACCGGTACGCTGATGCCAAATGCCGATTGACTTGCCCACGGTTCAAGGGAATTGGCAATTTCAGCCATATAGTCAAGAATATCGATGGAAAGTTCGTGCTTCTCTTTGCTTGCACGCATCTGTTCCATTAAAAATCTGAGTTTTTCGGGATCTTCGCCTCGAAGTTTAACAAGAGAGATGACGCACATGTAAATGCGAGTCAGGTTCCGATCAGTACCAGTAATGGTATCAAAAAATGCCCGGAGAATTTGCGCCTGATAAACCTCGCTTCCCATAGTTACTCTACCCATTACATCTAAGAGATAATATAGATTGTCGTCATTTTGCTGCACTGACGATCCTGATAACATCACCTGATTTCAGCAAAATGTCATCCTTGATCCGCATTTTAGTACGGACATCAATTGCATAGAGAAATCCGTTACCGATATCTGTGTGCACCCGAAATGCGAGATCTTTTGGGGTACTGCCTCTTGGCATGAGAAATGCATCTGGGAGAACAACACCTTTTGCATTGCAACATTTATTATCATCCTCGACCGGATAGACAATGATCATGCCAATCTCCTTGAAGACAAGATTGTTGAGTACTTCTTGCACACCAGTTCCACCAAACTTTTTCATACTTTTGGCAACAGTGGTAAGCGCCTTGAGCTGCTGTGCAGAAAGTTTTGCACCTTCGATCGGCATGAACTTACCGTCTCCAGGGAGATAACGGAGAATATTTGCCTGCGCGGTTGATTTGAGAATAAGCTCTCCTACGGCGATAGTTGGTACTGCATCGAGTTTTTTGAGCAGAGAGAGGTTAGCATCTGATGCCTGATCGGCTTTATTCGCAGCAATGATCATAGGTTTTGAGATACGGAAAAGAACCTCACACAGCCGTTCAATATCTCTCGGTGATGCTTTCATGAGATCTATATCGATTTCGTCAACCGCTTCGCGGATCTGAATTGCGTTGATCCGAAAACCAGCAAGTGCACCAGCCAGTAGATCGATTAAGACAGTTTCTTTTCCCTGCGCACGACGAACTAGTTTGGTAAGATACTTGTCAACGATTCCCGCCATCCACATGGCGAATTCATATCTGACGAACTCGACATCCTCGCGCGGATCGCGAGTGCCGACATCAATAGAGTTGCCCTCCGCATCAGTACTTCCCGAAACGTCAACAACTTGAATGATGCCGTCAGCTTCCCGAAGATTGTCAAGGAACTGGTTACCGAGCCCTCGACCGAGATGTGCACCGGGAACGAGTCCTGCAACATCTAGAAGTTCGATCGGAGTAAATCTGGCACCATCAACGCAAGAGTTACAGTTTTCCAGACCGAGTTCTTTGCAGGGACAGAGTGATCGCACATAGGCGATGCCTTTGTTCGCATCGATGGTGGTGAATGGATAATTGGCAATTTCAACGTTTGCAAGGGTCAACGATTTAAAAAATGTCGACTTCCCACAATTTGGTTTTCCCGCAATGGCAAGAAGCAGCATGGATAGATTTCCCTGAATTATCTCCGACGAAACGCAATGTTGCCTCTGCCGGATGTATCTTTGATATATATTTTGGTTATACTGATTGATGTATTCTTCGGAATTTTGATATTCCCTGAACACAGATCAAAGGAAAATGTACTATAGAAAATATAAATCAAAATTTAGAAGAACGGTATCCGAATCATGATCGAAGAACTCAAAAACCTATGTACTGCACCCACTCCCAAATTTGACCGCATTAATATAGTTCATAACTGCCTGATCAATAACATCGGAATTGATAGAATCGGTAAGACAGATATTGAATTCTGTCATCAGTTTTTCTGAGAGAAGACATCTGGAACTTATCTCATATCGCCCATCAATGAGACCTCTCTGCGCCATATCAATCACGACACGATCAACCATCGATGTCATCAAAGATTCCATAATATCCATAACGCACGCTCTGCGATTTTTTCCCAGAGAAATGGCATGACCGTAAAGAGAGCCTATCTCCGGATCAAGCCCTGCTCCGACAACAGAAACTGCAATATTCGCATACAGAACAGCATAACCATGAGAAAACATTGCGTTTACCGGATCCAAATATGGAGGCTTTTCCCTGCGCAGGTAACCGAGCTCGGGCGCAACAACACGAGAGAGAATTTCATAGTACATGTTGCGGGTAAGTGAAAATACCCTGACGAGTTCAGGAAGAGTAATCAGATATTCAAGCTCGTGGGATGCATCAGTAAGTATCTCAAGCTCTCCCTTGTAGTACAAACCATCTACACAGCCAGAACCAAGTTCATTGAGATATCGCATACGAGATTTCAAAGAAGAGACAATTACCGACATCGCAAATCGATGAATCGGAACGTTTTTCTGCGCAGATCTGAGAGGGGGTGCACTGTATCCAGGAGGCTGAATTGCCCCTACAGATTCCCCGTGAACATCAAAGAAAGAAACAGGTATATTGTTTGCCAGCAGGTGCTCAATTGCTGCAGTTTCTAGAGTATGGTTGCCTGCAATAAGAAGATGACGAATGGAAGACAACGGGTACGATCGACGTGATGTTCCTTTGCGAATGGTGAGAATCCTGCGGGTTGCACGAATATCTGATCCGTAGCCCCAGACGATAACCCACGGAGTCTCATCTCTCATTGAAATAGATCACCTTCACTCTGGCCACTCAGCAGGATCCTGCATTACCGCAGAAATATTTCCGCTTACGGTCCAGATCGTCAAGATTGCGCGGACAGTACATGATACAGCCTGGATTATCGCAGTGTTCTAGACCAAACAAATGAGCAACTTCGTGTGCTCCCTCCTTGGCTATGCGATCAATGAGAGCATCATCATCCAAATGGCGGCCGTAATATTCATTCTTCAGTCGTGCAGAAG
>JAIRRQ010000030.1 GCA_031255895.1 Methanocalculaceae archaeon | reverse complement strand
TTCTCTATTACCCTCTATTATTATAGTTTCATGCGAGTAATATGTGATTAGTTATGAGTACTCGGATCTTTAAGGTAACACATTTTGATGCGTCCCACCGGTTGATGCATTATGAGGGGAAATGTTCCAGATTGCATGGCCATCGTTGGGAGGTCGAGGTGTGGATGGAGGGAATGATCGACGCGACATCGAAGATTCTTCTTGACTATAATATTATCAAGCAGGTGATGGAGGTGTATGATCATCAGGTGATTTTAAACAAGGATGATCCGATGGTCACTGTTTTGTCTTCGTTCCAGTTGCCTGTGCTGACTAATGGGGATCCAACCAGTGAACTACTTGCAACAGATATCCGTGAACGATTAAATCGGTTCTGCAGTGAGACTGGTGTTGATGCTAGAGTGGTAAAGGTGCGATTATGGGAGTCAGACGGTTGTTATGCAGAGGTAGATGCGGTGTGAGAATCACTGAGACATTTGTAAGTCTTCAAGGGGAGGGTTTGCGGCAGGGGATGCCATGTATGTTTGTGCGATTTGCGGGTTGCAATCTCCACTGCGCATGGTGCGATACGCGATATTCGCTGAATGATTCGCAGGGTGTCGAGATGACGTCTGAGGAGATTGTGCAGGCGGTGATTGCATCGGGAATGCGGTATGTTTGCATTACAGGGGGTGAACCAATGCTTCAGAAGGAGGAGCTTGTTTCACTGGTCGTGGCGATTCATGATGCTGATGTCTTTGTGGATGTTGAGACGAATGGGACAATTCCTTTTGATGATGTGCGAAAATTTGTATCAATCTGCATGGATGTGAAATGTCCATCGTCCGGAGAAACGAGTGATTTGTCCTTATTGCATGATCTTGAGCCTACTGATTCGGTGAAATTTGTGATAGGTGATGAGGTAGATTACCTATATATGGTGGATGTTCTGGCTGCACATCCTCATCTTTCTGCGCCAGTTTGTATTACGCCTGTATTTGGGATGGATGTGATGTGGTTGATTGATGCGATTATTACGAAGAAATTACCGGTCCGGTTCCAACTGCAACTGCATAAAGTGGTGAATATTCTGTGAAAAAAGCGGTGTGTCTGCTTTCGGGTGGGATGGATTCGACGACTCTTGCGTATGTTGCGAAGAATATTGGCTATGATATTTTGGCCCTCCACATGAGTTATGGTCAGCGAACGGAAGCGAAGGAACGAGAATGTGCAAAAAAAATTGCGAAACATTTGGATGCAGTAGATTTTGTGGAAATTTCCCTTGATTACTTTAAAAAGTTCGGTGCAAGTAGTCTGACAGATATGGCAATTTTTGTGGAGAAAGGAACAACTGATCATGCGAACCATCCAAATACATATGTGCCATTCCGAAATGCAAATTTGATTGCGATTGCTGCGTCTTACTGCGAAGCACGCGATGGCGATGCGGTGTTTATCGGGGTGCAGTCCGGCGATCATATAGGCTATCCTGATTGTACTCCTGCATTTATTGATGCGATGCAGCAGGTGATTTCGATCGGAACGCAGACGCAGAAGGAGATCAAACTTTTGACACCGTTTGTGTCGATGACGAAGACGGATATTCTGCGTGAGGGTCTGCGACTCGGTGTACCGTATGAGGATACGTGGTCTTGTTATGATACGGAGGACACTGCCTGCGGCGTGTGCGGTTCGTGCCTGTCACGAATGAAGGCATTTTTTGATATAGGTGTTGAAGATCCGATCCCTTACTAACGGTGTCGACTTTTTTTGGAGTATGTGTTGTTGCATGATGTGTGATGGGGGCAGGATAGGAGCCTGTGATGAACAAATGTGTTTGGTGTGTTGAAAACATTCTCATTTTTTTTTCTGAATCGCTTTTATCTCAATATATTCGGTGGAAACTTCTTCGTGCAATATTCTAGAACCAACGTGGGTCAAAATCGATGTTGTATAGAGTGTATTATGTTCATTCAAAAGGATAAGGGGAAATGGCGAATTTTCGAAAGTATTGTTACCTACGACGCGTGATGATCGGTTGAGATACATAAACTAAAATAATACCACAAAAAATTATCACTCTCTTTCTCTCAATCGAAAATATATTCCAAAAAAAAACGAAAATTTACATCGCATGAACATTCCGATCGCGCATGATTGGACCATGCAAGCACTGTACTTTCCTGCATTGGTTGAATACTCTGTCAGCGACAAAATCTCATTTGATTTTTGGGAAAAATGTTTTACCTGTGATGAATTAACCTATCTGTTCAGATGTCTTCACAGATCTACCCAGCTCTATCTCTGCATAATGGGTCGTCAATGGATGTTTCAAGGCCTGTTTTGGCGGAATTAATCATCAATGGTTTTTTGTCATGTTCTCATTGGTGAAATTATTTTTGAATATTTCTCTAAAAATTGTAGAAATGTATAGTAATGAAGATATATCATATTTTGAAATGTGAGATTTCATTCTTAATCTATAAGTTGATCTTTTTAAGCTACTAAATTTTAGTCATTGGCGGTTGGACAAGATGTTACTGACACACTGTATTATCGAAAATTTTCACGAAATTGCAAAAAACATGGTTTGAAAACACTCTGATTGGTGTTGAAGCGATACTAACACTCTCCAGAAAACAGAGAATATATGTTCTCCGGGGATGATTCTGTCCTGAGATTATTTTCGAATACGAGCATCCATGGATATTTCGTAGGGATACGGAGTGTGAATTCACACATCAACGCGGCATATTCAAGAGACAATGTGATAAAAAATGCTGAAATATTGCAATCTCACGTGTGATCGTGTTTTGCATGTGATGGAGTAAATAAACATGAATTCACCTGAATCGCATTTTTAATACTGATCTCAGTTTGTTCTGACATGACTCTGAATGGAGTTAATGAATGAATTTTGCACAAATTTTCGCTTTTCCTACTTTTCACTCATTGTTCAATTGTTTTTTGTTTTTTTCCAATTTTTTCGAGAGAAATGCATCCCACACACAGTTTCTACAGGTGTCGCCTCTCTCTTGTGGAGTCAGCACTCAACTGCAAAATAGATCGAATGTAATGACGCAGCGTGTGATTTTTCATTCGTTTATTGTCGATTTTTTTTTGTTTCGACAAACTTTTCAAATTTTTTTATCAGATATGTTTCATATCTTTGCGTTGATTGTGTTTTCTCTCATTGATCCGATCAACAATCTAATTAATTGTAATATTTTACCTGTTTTAACCACAAAGCCTATTATATTCCATGCACAAATATCAAAGCATATTCCGTTGATCGGAGTATGACCCTTGCAGAATGATTATTCGACATATGTCGAATGTCACGTATTGCATGTATTACATGCAGAATTTAAATCCTGATTTAGGAGGAATTACGCTTGAAAAACACAACTAAGGCGATTGCAGCTGTTTTTGCCATTTTTCTCGTTGCAACACTGTTCATTGGAGCAGCAACAGCATCCGAGTACAGGGAAGTAATGCCCAATGAAGCTGCATTCGTATATGAAAAGATCATTGTCGCTGGTGCAAGTGCACCTCTTGTAATGTATGATGATCAGATGAAAAATGTGGTAAACTCGATTAGTTTATCCACTGATGCTTCGGGACAGAAATATTACAATCTCATTCCAGAGGCCGTAGGTGGAAAATATGGTCGTTACTACTATCAGTGCGATACTAACTACGTTGACATCTGGTACCCTGAA
>JAIRRQ010000013.1 GCA_031255895.1 Methanocalculaceae archaeon | reverse complement strand
CGGACACGTGCACCCCAGATAACATCTGCGTGCGGGTCAAGTTCATAGGTGAGCTGTTGGGCAATCTCTTCTGCATCATGGAGCGTAAGATCGTTGCCACCAGTGATGTGAATCAGACCGCCGGTCGCACCTCTGAAATCGATGTCAAGAAGCGGGTGTGCGAGGCAGTCGCGAACAACACCTTCTGCTTTGTTCTGTTGCTTTGATTCTCCAACTAGCATGACAGCGAGACCGCCCTTGCTCATAATTGCACGGACATCTGCGTAGTCAATGTTGATTAAGGATGGCTCAGTAATGGTCTCGGAAATTCCTTTGACGGTTTCTGCGATGATCTGGTCCATGACGGAAAATGCTTGACCGAGTGGAAGGTTTGGGACGAAATTCTTAAGTCTGTTGTTGTCAAGAACAATCACAGAATCTGCTGCCTGACGCATCGCTTCCAGACCGTCCTCGGCTTTGAGCATTCTTGCACGTTCGACCTGGAATGGATAGCTGACCATGGCGACAACAATTGCACCATGCTCTTTTGCGATCTGTGCAACAACTGGTGCGGATCCGGTGCCAGTTCCTCCTCCCATACCAGCGGTGACGAAGACAAGATCTGCATCCTTTAATATCTCTTCAAGAGTTGGGCGTGCCATCTCGGCCGCACGACGACCAACGTCAGGGAATCCTCCAGCTCCCAGACCGCGGGTTAGGGATTTTCCGATCAAGACACGTTTGTCTGCCTGAATCATGTCGAGGTGTTGTTTGTCGGTGTTGACAGCGATAGTTTCCGATCCTGCAACTTTCATGTTGTGAAGACGGTTGATGGTGTTGTTTCCTGCACCGCCACATCCGACGATGACGATCCTTGGCTGTCCAAGCATGTCATCGTCATCAATAATGGAGGTTTTTTGCACTCCCTTTTCAAGTTCTGAGTTTTTTAATGCCTCGTTAATGATGCTCTGCATTTTTCACACCCCAATGATTTTTAACTTTAGAGTCGTACGTCGAATGTGGATACTTGTTCACTTTCACGGATAATCCGCTCTGATCTTCCTGCAAGAAATTCTCGTACAGCATATCTGACGGCTTCTGACACGGTGGGGAACTCCCCTGTTTCCACGAGTTTCTTGAGCAGTTCAACTTGCTGCTGCGGTAGGCGGATGGTGATTCTGTCCATTGTAACTCCATTCAGACAATTGTCAGTCTTATGTCGGACAATTATCTGACTATTGTAAGACATTAGGCTGACGTCCTTGTGGACAAATCTAATTGATTTTCTTGGTATATATAGGTGTCGATAGAGCTTCGTTCCGAATTCTTTCCTATCTACACTTTATTTATGTATGTGGTGTGAATAGTAGTGATTAGGAACAAGGCAACATGGCAGGGGATTTTCCGGAAAAAGCAGTTCACGGGGGAAAGGTGAGAGAACTGAAACGTCTCTTCGGTCGTGATTTTCTTGATGTGAGTGCAAGTATGAATCCATTTGTGCCACAAGTTGGTGCTGATTTTTCCCGCGCGGATTTATCAATGTATCCGGATGACAGTTATGCCGAACTGAAAAAGATAATTGCATGTGTCTTTTCGCGCAACATCGATGAAATATGTCTTGGAAACGGGTCTGTAGAATTGATCCGGGTGTATTGCCATACCATACTTTCCCGAGGCGATGTCGCACAGATCGATCCACATACATTTGCGGAGTATGGTCTTTCTGCAGAACTCGCGGGGGCTTCAGTACTGTCGAGGGAGTCGCCCAGTGGCAAGACACCTGCAGTTCGATTCATCTGCAATCCGAACAATCCGACTGGAATCCTGTTTTTTCGCAATGACATGCTTGCGGAACTCGATGCATGTACTGTGGCAGGTACACAGCTGTTTGTGGATGAGGCATTTATGGATCTGTCTGAACCAGAGGATTCGATCACTGATGTCCGATCCGAAAACTTATTCGTGATGCGGTCGTTGACAAAATCGTTTGCGGTGCCAGGGATACGGTTTGGTTTCGGGTTCGGGTCACCAGATCTGATCGAGAAAATTGAGACGGCAAGAACACCGTGGACTATCAATGCGTTTGCGGAGTATTATGCAAAACTTGCTTTTGCTCATTATCACGAGTTGCGTGACTCTGCAAAACAGATTGCCATCGAACGTGAGTGGTACTATACTCGTTTGGATGCTCTCGGTTTGTCTTATGATCGTTCGTCCGTCAATTATCTTTTGATTCATCTCAATCGAAATGCGACATCATTTACCCGTGCAATGATTGACAAGGGGATTTTAGTCAGGGATTGTACGTCGTTTGGCCTACCTGAATGTATCCGTGTGTCGGTGGGATCACGGGAGCAAAACGTCAGGGTTTTGGAGGAAATATCCTCATGCTTGCGCTGATTTTCGCAGGTGGTGAGGGTTCGCGACTACGACTTGGGGAGAAAGCGTTGGTGGTGGTGCATGAACGACCGATGATCGCCTGGGTGCTGGATGCGTTTTGTGATGCGGACTGTGAACCTGTTGTGGCTACGTCATACAAGACGCCGTTTACGCGGAATTGGTGTCGGACGAACGGGGTTGATTATCTGGATACGTCAGGGAGTGGGTATGTGGAGGATTTGATTGAAGCAGTGGAGGTATGTGGGGCGGAAGGAGCATTGTTTACATCTGCTGTAGATATTCCCTGTCTCACTCGTGATATCATCCTCCGCATTCGTGAGAACTACACTGATTCCGGTCTTCCTGCATGTTCAACGTGGGTTCCAGTGAGCCGATGCGAGGCATTCGGGATACAACCACGCTATCGTGAGATGATTTGTGGAGTTCTAGCAGCGCCGTGTGCGGTGAATATTCTGATCGGCGGTTTAATTTGTTCCGCGCAGGAGGAGTACTGTTTGCTGCTGGATGAACCGGGTTTGGTGTTCAATGTCAACACTCGCGAGGAGCTTGCGACGCTGGAACGCGAATTTGTAGCACTGCGGAAGCGTGTGCGATGATGTGTGATGATACCGTGAAAAAATTTGTGCCACATTTTTCGGAAAATATGAGGTGGTTTCTTCATCTATATCTATCTGGAATGGCCACGAAGAGTTGATCTATTCCCCGGAAAAAAAGATTTATGGATGCTCGTTAGGTAGTCCCCATACCACATAGGTCTTGATGATTCCCTCTGGTTCAGGGATATCTTCTGGTAGACGGAGTATATCTTTTTCTTTTGTGACACAGATACGGAAACTGGTTTTCCATTCAGGAGACAGCATTACCGAACGGGAATCATAGGCCTCCTGTGCGAGATTTTTTGTCAGATACACACTATGCTCTGCATCTTCTATTAATACCTCCTGCATATATCGAGTGATGTACCAACGTAGTTCACTCATCAATGCAAGTCCGCTTGAGATCGTTGATACATCAACAGAAATACCACATTCCAACTCTATTGGATGATAAAAATGCAAAATATGGCGACTGGTCTCTGAGTCGGACAATGTTCTATAGAGATCTACACCCGGTTTTCCGATACAAATCAGCAGCATTTCACAGATACATTATGTCTGCACGTTCATCGTCTTTGTCTTGACGGCAAACCTTACGGATGGCGGCGATGAATCGGTCCTCGTTTATGATGTCTGCTCCTTCGCGGATGGCAAGCATTCCTGCCTCACGGCAGATTGCCTCAATTTCGGCACCGGTGAGACCGTCGGTCAGATTCACCAATTCATCGTAGTCTATGCCGGAAAGTGATCCGGCTTCCGCCATCTTGCGTGTGTGCACGATGAATATTTGCTTTCTCGTCTCTGCGTCGGGAGCAGGGATCTTGATAAGTCGGTCAAATCGACCGGGACGAAGAAGCGCTGCATCAAGCATGTCGGGTCGATTGGTCGCAGCCATGATACGAATGTTTCCACGGTTGTTGAAACCATCCATCTCAGCAAGCAGCTGCATCAATGTTCGTTGCACCTCCGCGGAACCTGACGTTCCGTCGTTGGTTCGCATACTGCCCACTGCATCAATTTCATCAATGAACGCCACAACGCCTCCGTTTGCCACTGCCATGTCACGTGCCATCTGGAACAGATCGCGAACGAGTTGTGCTCCTTCACCAATGTACTTATGAACCAGTTCGGAACCTGCTAGCCGGAGGAACGGGACACCTGCATTGTTAGCGACCGCCTTTGCGATCAGCGTTTTACCAGTTCCTGGAGGTCCGTAGAGGAGAACTCCCTTTGGTGGAACGACACCGAATCGTTCAAATGATTCCGGTCGCGTCAAAGGAAATTCGACAGACTCACGAACTTCGATGATCTCTTCTTTCAATCCTCCGATATCGGCAAAAGTGATTGAGGGTTTGGTATCAAGTTCCATTACTTTAATTCTAGGATCAACTGTACTGCCGAGGATCTTGACAACTGAGAGTGTATTGTTTACAGCAACCTTCGTTCCGGCCTTTACATCTTTGTAGATCTCATCGTTTGCAGATGTGACATACTCCTGATTATTGCCCTGTTGGCGCAGATATAGTTCGTTTCCCGGGAGTTTTTCCAGAACAACTGCAACAAACAGCGGGAGACGTTTGAGTTGGGAGTTTTCCTTTTTCAGCTGTACGTTGTCTATCCTGATTTGGTTGTTGTCGATTCGCAGGGATTCATTTTCGGCACGTGCCGCATGCAGTTGTTTATTGAGTAACTCGGTTTCTTTGCGAAAAATTCTTGCTTCTTCTGATATTTTGGCATATTTTTCGTTGAGATCGCTGTATTCCAGAGCTTCCGGAGAAATATCTGCAACTTTTGCTCCTTCTTGCGTAATATTGGCATTGAGTGTATAAACTTCTTCGTCCATATCTTAACTGTATATTAGGATTTCGGCGTTTATATTATATCTGATTGGGGATGGAAAAATGAATTTTTATGCACATTTCTGAAAAAGAGGAAGTAATTCGAATTTTCGTTGTTTGAAAGTATTTATCATTGATTTTGCTTGGATCCTTCAAGTACAACCACACTAATATCTAATTTGCTTCATTTTCTCAGAAAAGAATTATTTTTCCGAATATTTTCGAAAACAGCGAGGCTTTAGGCGTCAAATTCATCATTTCTGGCGTGTGATCTGTATCTATCGATTACATAATCTCTAATGCCGGTATCTCCATTTTTGTTGGGCAATTTTTGAGATGCCAGACTCTCTCGTTGATCAAATCTGAATGATCAGTGTTTGGGATGAAGAGTATGTTGTGTTGATTTCGATTTTTTCGAGTTTGCAGCGAGCGATAATCAACTTTTCTTCTATGTGAGTTTTCATGAGGAAGTGGATGTTCTGGTTTTGGGTACTGTCCAGATGAATCCAACGATGTGTTCGGAGTGGTTGTGAGAGTGGTAGAGCAGAATATCGTTTCGGACAATTGCGACGTAAAGGGTTTTTTGCGAGATTTGTGAGGATGGATCTTTTGAATGAGATATCTTTAAAATCGAATCAGTCAGTGTTCATTAGTATCATAAGATATAAGATCGTTAGGGTCGATGATTTCACTGGTGGAGACGTAGACTTGAGTTTACATGAGCTGGTATTTTGTGGTGAGGAAATTTGTCAAGATGATGTAGTGGTTCTCGAGGTCTTTGGGAGGTGAATTGGGAAGAGGTTTTATTTGGGAGCTTTGATCTGTGAGATTGTCAGGACGCGGATGAAATGGTCAGTGATGACGAGGTCGATGGTGATGTTGGAGATGGAGTGGAGGAGCCATCGAATGCCGTGGAGATATCTTGGTTTAAAAGTACTTTTGTGGGTGAGTCTGCATTTTTGGATCGATCTCTCTGCATTTATAGACGTAGCTGTTTTCTTTGGAGAGGGTAGATTCAAGGTTTTTGTTCCAGCAACGATATAACTCCATTTTTGGATAGAGAGGATGATTCCACGAATTTTTTGCATCTTGGAGGGTGTTCGAGGATGCATTTTTTTGGGAGTTGACGTAAATATATTTGTCTCTCATTGGTATCCATTATTTTTGTAGAAAAACTATATTGTATATAAATATAGTTATGTCGATGCGCGCAAATCACTGTATTAAATTGTTGATATTTTATTTTTGTATTTTTTTCGTCTGAGGCAAAGTCTTGATACGTTACGATGACAAACAAATAAGGTATTATGATGCTGACTGATGGGGTGATTCTGGATGAGATTGGTGATAGTTGGACACCATATATTTTCGGAGTACGAGGAATTTTTTACTGGCCTCTTCACGCTCTTAATTAGTGTCAGTTTATCATTTATTGCGGGAATTTATCTTGGGTCGATGAACGAGGTTTTTTTACTGATCCCAGGGTTAATGGTGCTGGCTACACCGTCCATTAATATGCGCGGAGCGATAGCTGGGATTCTGACATCGAGACTTTCTTCTTCGATGCATCTTGGTGCGTTTGAGGTGCGATTTTCACGCGAGACGGATCTGGGAGATAATTTGCGTGCATCGATTCTACTGACAGTGATTATTTCAGTATTGCTGGCTATATTTGGAAAAATCATCTGTGTTATTACGGGAACAGATGTTATCGGTCTTGTCGACATGGTGATTATTTCGGTTGTTTCTGGAATGTTCGCAGGTTTAATTGTGACGATGATCGGAGTTGTTACGTCGATTGTGTGTTATCGTCACAGCTGGAATCTGGACATGGTGGGAGCACCGGTGGTAACGACGTTTGGCGATATGATGACACTGCCATTTTTGGTAATTACAGCTCTGTTGATGATGAGGGCTCCGAATGAGCTGAAGCTGGTTTTAGGGATTGTTGTGTTGGTAATGATTGTGTGGGCTGTTGTTTTGATGACACAGGTGACCGTAACGATGTGGGATGTGCTGCGAGAGGGCGTTCCACTGCTTGTGCCGTTGTCGCTTCTTGGGATCATCGCGGGCGTGCTGTATACAGACGGTCTGGAAAATTTGATGGCAGCAGCAGCTGTTTTGATTCTGATGGCGCCGTTTATGAACGGGTGCGGGTCAATTGGAGGTATTTTGACGTCGCGGGTCGCAACGGAGATGCATATGGGTTTGGTAGATGCGAATTTTGTGCCGTCTCGGATTGTGTTGTGGCATTTTGTGGAGAATTATACATATGCTTTTTTGATTCTTCCGCTGATGGGTTTTGTGTCTCATTATGCTGCTGTTGCTATCGGGATCACGACACCTGGTCTTTTGCCGATGATGCTGTTGTCACTGATTGCGGGGGTGTTGGTTATTACTGTGATGAATTTTTTGGGTTATTATACGGCAGTTTTCAGTTATCGGATGGGGTATGATCCAGATAATTTTGGTGTGCCGGTGGTGACGAGTTCGATCGACTTAGTGGGAGCTACGGCGCTTCTGCTGATGATGATGGTTTTGTTTTGAGTTGTGAGTGAAAACGAAGTGTATTAAGAGTAGGAAATATCTTCATGGTTTCGTTGAGGGTACAAAGAATTATGTTCTCTGATTTTGATGATTCAGTGATTTATTTCGTACAAACCATTAACTCAAAAATTAGAAATAACTGATGAATTTATTATTTAATATATTGGGATTATGTTCGTTGAAGCCTCAATGACGAGATTGATTGATCGAAAATGTCGAAAGAATCATTTTTGTACGGAGTTCATGGATTTATCACAAAAAACTGTGATTATTTATTTGATAAACAACTTCAGGAGGATACTACATGAGTGAAAATAATTGGTTAAATTTTTTCGTAGTGTTAGTGTTTGTGTGTTTTTGCAAAAGTGATGACATGGTCACAGGCGTGTGATTCGTGGGTATTCTGAGTAAGATCGAAGATCATGAATTACAAGTAATAGAAATCCTGTTTTCTCTATCCTTGGAAAATAACGTGAAAAATAGAATCCAAAAATGATTATTTGCGATGTTGTCGTTACTGGCGTGGTCACACCGTCGTTTGAATGGTCGGAAGATGTCGTAGTTGTCACAGTGATATTTTTTTGCCATCGTTGTACTTTGACAGGGTTACCGATGAGTTTTGTAACAGGTCATGTATCGCACTCAGTCAATATTTGTACGTGCATATGGCAGTTCCCACGTTCATGTCATCTAGTCCTGTGTCATCAACACAATCTTTTAAAGGTGATCTGATTGGTGAAATTTGCGTTGAATTCTAATGCGTAGTCGTTCAGGATCCACTCGTCAATGAAGATATTTTGCGGGAACTGATTATTCCTGATAGGTGATAATCAATCCATCGGCGTGTGGTCCATATTAAATAGTTTACGTTAAACTCTGTGCTGGTTGTCGAGGCATCCATCAGAACACAACGAAATAGGATGGAACGGAAGGGAATACGTATTCCTGATTATTTTTGTTTAGATTTGAGTTTCCGAATTTTGTCTGAGATGCGGGTGAGAATCATCTCGTCAGATGGCATGCCGGATGTGAAAGCCTTTTTCACATGAATCGGTACTCCATCCAGCCGGTAAGCGGTACCTTCCGCGTCAAGACCGACAGATGCCACTGGAATGTGGAGTTTTGCAATAGCTGTGGAGAGCGAGATAAATGGATCGAGAACGATGGTGTTGATACGTGCGAGATGTGCCACCGTTTCGCGGGGGAAGTGTGCACCGAGGTCCGTTCCGATGATGAGGACAGCATCTGCTTCATGCTTGGCGAGGATGTCAACGCCGCTGGTTTCACCGGGATTGTAGTGAACGATGCCGCGAGAGTAATCTACCGCATATGGGTAACCTGCTACGAGCGAGAACATCTGATTGGTGCCGTCTACATTCCAATGGCCGCGGAGTGGGGTAAGCGTGTATTTGGTGTGCCTATTCAGTTCGTCCACGAGTTCGATGCCTGCACGGACATTTTTGTACTTGCCTCGTGATTGGGTGAGACCGATGCCGGTGAAAAAAGAGCCGAATTTTGCGTTGAGTAGAATGTCGGCAGTCTTAAAGAGTACGCTGCGCTCGACTCCTGCAACAATGTCGGGGATGATGTTCCGTTCGCCTCGGACGATTGCTCGCAGTGCGTTAAAGATGGCGTAGTCTCCACCTGGCTTTACCTGAATGAAGATGTCAGCAAGTTTTGCTGTCTCGGATTCACGGATGTCAACGACGATAACGGTTCTGTTGGCGCGTCCTTCAGGACAGAATGCACCGGTCGAGTAGGTGGAGTATCGAGAGAGGTGGCGTGGATGGGCGGCGATAGGGTTGCAACCCCAGTATACGATGACGTCGGCACGGTTTTTTACCTGACCAAGGGTGCAGCCGGGATGGCCGACTTCCTGAATGGCCATGATGGTTGGGCCGTGGCATTCAGAGGAACAATTGTCCATGACAGCGCCGATTTCTTC
>JAIRRQ010000065.1 GCA_031255895.1 Methanocalculaceae archaeon | reverse complement strand
CAACATACGAGCGATTTTAATGATAGTCGTTGTGGCATCAACGCCACCATCCATGTATGCGGCACCGATCAACGCCTCAAAACACTCTGCAGAAACACGACCACTCGTCCATACCTGCATGCGGAGTTCTCCCTTTCCCCATCGCACATACGAGGGAAGATCCAATCGTTCAGCAATTTTTCTGACAACCGTCATATTGACGGCATCAATCTTTTTGCGGGTAATCTCACCTTTGTCACACTCACCATCCATCATAATTTCACAAATCATTACCAGGTCCAACACTGCATCACCGAGAATAGCAAGCGAATCCATGGTTTTATTCATAGGGATCTTATTCTCACGGGCATATGCAGTTCGCGTCATTGCATGATCAAGATATGCCTCATTTTTGAACGTGTACCCAATTCCCTCATACAATTTAGCATATTTCATGTAGGACACCCATACTGATTTATCAACTGGATGAGGGAGGAAAACCCTTCCATCTCTATGGTGAGGACATCAATCTCCGTCATACCCATGCTCATTTCTCCGTCAGCTGAAAGCATCTCAGGCCCACGAACTATCATGCGAAATACACCATCGCGCGAAAGGACCTTTTCCACCTCCGCATCATGTACAAACGCACGACCAGGAATAATCACTGTGTCGCATAGATCCGGTAGATGAAGAGATGTGAGATCATCAATGGTCATCAGACAAGCGATCTCTTTGTCCACTACAACGACTAAGGATGGATCCCCGCCACAAGCTGAAATAACGGTCCTAATATATGAAGATGCAATGATTCCTGTGATAATAGTCGCCTTCTTCTCAATTTTCGGCAAACGATCCAACAATGTTGGCATCTTGCAGATGGCGAATGGCGAGTTAAACAAGGGATCATAAAGTGGAGTTCCAGATATCCTGAGATGAGAAAATGCAGCTGCGTTTTCCCGCACAAGATCAGAAAACTCCTGAACAGTATGTATTCGCTGATCAGGAAGAATAGGGGCATTTTCGAGGATCAATCCCTGTTCCAAACGATTCGCAAATCGCATTAAAATCACACCTTTCACCCCGACTCCTGAAAGCCAGGACAGTGTTTCAGTAAGAACTTGGCCATCATTTACATCGGGTAGAACAACAATTGCCGCATACACCTCAATTTTCTTTGCGAGACGATGGATGATTTCAAGCGATGCTTCCGGAGTAGGATCATGCATCCATTTCCTCCGAAGTTCTGCATTAGTAGCAAACACGGTGAATGAAACCTCAGTTAGGTGATTTGCAATTAAAAAATCGGCTATCTCAGGATCGTCAAAACCTTTACCACTGGTATAGCCAATATGCAACGGAATATCCAGTGCTCCAAGCAATTCGATCAAATCACGAAACTCAGGATAGCAACTTGGATCGCCACCGCCGGAGATGGTAATGCGAGTAACATCCCCGGTAACCATCTGAAGATCTGCAAGAAACGACTCTGCAACGATCTGCAAAGACAGAAAACCGGGGTACTCTTCTTTGACCCCGCGGGAACAATAATCACAACCTTTCAAAAATGGAAGACAGTATCGGCAGCCAAACGAAGGCACATCCTTCGCATGCTTGAAATAGCAGTAAGAACAAAAACCCCGGCAGTCATATCCAGGGCGTCCGCCTATATCAACGGTGAGATGCACCATGGTTTCCATTATATCATTAGCGTCGTGGGATTATGAAAGGTTGAGATAAAAGGAACTTGTCTCTAAAATTTTGAACCTGCTCTTAAAATTTCTTTAAAACAAAATATTTTATTTTTTAAATTTTTTGCCCACATGACAGATGACATTTGGAACAAGACCATATAGAAAAATATCTTGTATTTTAGTTTCCGAACACCTCACAAACTGCAGTTCTCACAAAATATCATTTGAGGATAAACAAAACCGATATGTCACCAATAAAAAAACTTACAAAAATCAGCAAACAGAAAAAATTAGAACAACACTCCCATATGAGAGAATGCATAAATCGAGAGTGAGCCAATTATATCCGAAATTATCAAGAGAATCAGCGTTTTGCCTTTGCCTTTGCACCCATTGTAGATTTTCTGGATCTTCGAATCCGGCGGCGAATGCGAGGATCTGCAATTTTCGGTCCACGGCGACCCTGTTGCGGAGCATTCGCCATGCGACTCTCAATCTTCGTAACAATACTTGCTCTCTTGAATCTCTGGTTCGGCCCCGGTTTCTTGACATCACCCTCTTTCTGAGGAACGAGTCTGATCTGACCATTAACACCTTTGATCTGGTGCCAGTTGATGCTACCTGTCTTTCCCATATTGAATTCTTTATCTTATCCGTGCCCTATCCCTTTAAACATATCTCAATGACGATGAACAGACAGAATATATCAACAAAATGAAAAATATGAACGAATCAGACGAACCGTCCGAGTTCCTCATCCAAAACCTCGGAAACAACCTTGCCATCAATCCGACCGCGAACTTCTTTCATCACCACACCCATAATTGGATCAAGCGCTGTTTTACCGCGTAATTTGATGAAATCAGCACGTTCAGAAACGATCATACGGATAAGTACCCGCAGTTCCTCTCTGGAAAATACAGGGGCTATCGTCGCAATCGCTTCATCCAATACCATACCACGCGCGCATGCCGATAAAATCTCTGATACTGCCTCTTTTGCTGCGTGACCTGCCTCAATCGCCCTCATCACCGCAATCACGGAATCATCAGGAATCGCTTCCAACGAAATACCTGCACGAGACAACTCTTTCAAAGATGCCAAAACAGTGCGTGCTGCAAACGCGGGACGGATACCCTCAGCAACTGCCCGCTCAAAGAGAGGTAGTTTCTCGGAAAACACCATCTGGTGCGCTAAACCTGCATCAAAACCGTACTCAGAGACAAATCGCTTCGCTTTATCAACCAAAAGTTCTGGTGTGACAATGCTATCCCAGTATTCCAAAGTAACTGGAACTGGCAAGATATCAGTCTCTGGATACATTCGTGCGGCCCCCGATAAAGGTCGCATATAGGCAGTTGATCCACCTTCAAGCACCTTACGTGTCTCCTCAGGCACACCACCCATCGCCATTTTTGCGCGGTGGATAACCATTCGCATTGCACACCTGGATTTTCGTTCGGTCGCCGCAACAATGATCACCACATCCTGCTCACCTGCACCAAGATTTTCTTTAAGGATGGAAACCTCCTCTGTTGTCACGCCGTATGCGGGCAACTCATCGGTGTGGAACAAACCGCCAACACCGCATTTCTTTGCATAATCCGACATTTCAGACCCAAATCTTCTACCCGGTTGGATTTCCATCCCGACGAGTTCAGCAAAGCCATGCAGAACAGTTCCGAGAATTATCTTCGCTTTCTTCAGCACTTGTGACTGAGTTCCAGCAAAAATCGGTGTTACATCGTACACCTCGCCATTCACCTGTGCATTGCGTGCAATCAATTCATTTTTAATTGCAAGCAGCGACAGCTGACGTTGCACTTCGTGGCGGACAACATCTGATATCAGATCTAGCTCCTGCACGCCCTTAATCTCCACCCGTGCACCATCATGGATAGACACATTCACATCCTGACGAATCGTGCCGAGACCACGCTTCACGCGTCCTGTGGAACGCAATGTCATGCCGATATGCTGAGCAACATCATGCACCTGCTCAGGTGTCCTCATACACGGTGCGGTTGTAATTTCGATCAGCGGAATACCGAGTCTGTCCACCGAAAACACCTGATCGGTAATGCGTTGACAAGCATCCTCTTCAACGGCGATCGTATCAATCCTGCAAGCCAGATCAATTGAACCATTCAGTGCAACAAGTGCCGTCCGCTGGAACCCACTCGTGACCGAGCCATCCACGATCATTTTGCGCATCGTGTGAATCTGTGGCAGCGGTGTCATGTCAAACATTTTTGCAATCGTCAGAGCTAAATCCAGTGCATCTGGATTTAACGGTGCAGGCGGTTGTTCATCGATCTCCACGAGGCCTGTCGTATCATATGTATAGTACGTAAACAGCTTTGATGTGAGCAGCTCCTCTTTTGCCGCACTATCAACATCCCCCATCTCAGAAGTCGCAACACGTAAAAAACGTTTCACTTCACCTGTGTGTTCATCTGAATCACGAATGATTGCTGGTGTGTAGGAGAACAACTTTTCTTTCGTGTTGAGTTGTTGGTGAATTTCGATACCTGCCTTTAAGCCAAGAGCTTCGTAATCAAAATCAATCATTTACATTTCTCTCCCCAGATCATAATCAAGTTCCCCTTTCAGATTCATCTGCATCATCCGCATCGCATCCTCACGACGGGTAACATTACCGAGAACCCACATAAGCTTCACGAGCGCTACCTCAGGCAGCATGCATCCTCCCTCAACAACACCTGCATCAAGAAGATCACGTCCTGTCTCATACACACGGTCACAGACATAACCGGCCTGACACTGTGAGGTCATAACCACAAAAGTCCCAGCGGAGATCAGCGCAGCAATCTTTGCGATACAGTCTGTGCCTACATGACCAAGACCAGTCCCTGCAATCACGAGACCCGCATAACCACGAAATGCATCGAACACTGCGGGATCTATACCAGGATAATACTGAAGAAGACCACAATGTGATTCGAGTCGATCGAACAGAGAGAGCTCATGGGTACCACGTGGGATGGCATCCATCCCAAGAAAGACAGTACCGTCCGGATATGAAACCATGCCTACCGGCGCTCTTTCGACGCTTTGAAATGCATCACGACGTGAAGTGTGATTCTTGCGTACACGAGTGGCCCTGTGCAGAGCACACTCTACATCATCCGAAGTTGCATGCATACAGACAACAACCTCGCCGAGATCCGACACCCCAGTTTTTGCCGAACAGATCACATTCATGGCATTGTCACTGCTTGGTCGATCGGCAGATCGTTGGGCACCAACGAAGATCACTGGAACAGGCACTGTAAGCATAAACGAAATCGCCGCAGCACTGTAAAGCATTGTGTCAGTACCATGTGTCACGATTACTCCTGTCGCACCTGCAACAATTTCATCACGTATCGCGCGAGCGAGCTCCTGCCACATAGCAGGATTCATATTCTCCGACAAAATGTTGAATGGCTGGGCTGTGCGATAACGCGCGATTCCGGCGAGCTCAGGAATAGAACGGATGATATCTTCAGTTGTGAACTTGGAAGAGACAGCTCCCGTTCGATAATCAACCGTGCTCGCAATCGTACCACCAGTGGAGATAATCGAAAGAAGCGGCAGGTTTGCATCCTGTTTCAATGGTTTTACTGTGTGACACGGCTGTGCTACTGAACGTTCCGGAGCGATGGTGCAAAGCGACTCGGGCACACAAATGTTGTAGCCACTTGAGAGTTTCACCACGGCATTGCCGTCTGAACCGGAGATGTAAATACCGTGTAGATCAAGACCTGCAAACTCCATGTTTACGGGATCGTTGTTGGAAAATATCATGTCACCAACCTCATATAATCTGTTTTTATGATATCATCTGCGCGGGAAAGTGCAGAAAATAAGGCCTCCGCACGCTTTTCATCATGTGCAAGCAGGGCGCCTGCATCATCCGTTGCTTTTATCATCATGGTCGGATTTGGAGCGCCCGCACTCTGTTTTGTTGCAACCATCTCAAATGGAGAAAGTGCACGATCAATATGCTGCTTTGTGAGTCCCATCTGTATCAGGGATCGATCATACATCTCATTACCTGCCTCTTCGATAATCTCAAGCGACAGACCACCAAGTTTTACGGCCCGACCAACGATGTTGTGCGCAGTGCGGAATGGTATTCCAAATTCACGCACCATGAGATCCGCAAGTTCAGTTGCCGTTGAATTACCACGATCAGACTCTTCCTCCATTCTTTCGGTGTTGAATGATGCAGTCTGGATCATTCCCGCAAGGATCGGCAGTGTTGCCTCAGATGCATCAAAACTTCGCCACAGATGCGGTGTTAAATCCTGCATGTCACGATTGTAACTCATAGGAAGGCCCTTCATCAAGGCAATGCCTGCCATCAACTCTCCGAATGCAATGCCGGATTTACCTCGCATAATTTCTGCGGTATCAGGATTTTTCTTCTGAGGCATAATGGAACTGGTTGAACAGTAGGCATCATTCAGTTCCACGAACTGAATGAATGCACTACTCCAGAGCACCAATTCTTCACAAAGACGACTGACGTTTGTCATCATAATCGAGAGCACTGAAAGCACCTCAAGCACAAAGTCACGGGATGCAACACCATCCATCGAATTGGTCATGATCGAGGAAAAACCAAGATATGTTGCGGTGACCCTACG
>JAIRRQ010000089.1 GCA_031255895.1 Methanocalculaceae archaeon | reverse complement strand
ATGATAAATAATGTTAATCCTTTCCACCACAGTGGGAGTGCGGTTTTTGAACCGCGAACGAATGGAGATAGAGTCATGTCAAAACATACCAACACCAAGATGCTCTCCGAAGCGGATGGTTATGACCTTCTGCGGAGATTCAACGTGCCGGCCCCGCTCTTTGAGATTACTACCAGTCCCGAAGCCGCTGCGGCAGCTGCCACAAAAATCGGGTACCCGGTAGTCATGAAGGTTGTCAGTCCTCAGATCATTCACAAAAGTGATGCGGGTGGCGTGTACATCGGTGCCAAAACAGATGATGAAGCAAAAACCGCATACAATACCATCGTTTCTTCGGTGAAAGCCTATAATCCCGACGCAGAGATCAAAGGAATCATCGTCGAGGAGATGGCAGGACCTGGTCTTGAACTGATCATCGGCGGAAAGATTGATCCTGCATTCGGTCGTGTCATCACATTTGGTCTTGGTGGAACTCTTGTCGAATTTTACAAAGATGTCGGTATCCGCATTCTGCCGTGTACGGATGACGAGATCAGAAGCCTCATCAAACAGATCAAAGGTTACACACTTATTGCAGGTTATCGCGGTGAAGCACCTAAGGACGAGGAATTTCTTTTCCAGACATTGAAAAACGCATGCGAATTTTTCGAGAAAAATGACACTGTTGTTGAGTTCGATATCAACCCTCTTCGCCTCTACGAAAAAGGCGGCTGTGCAGTTGATGCACGCGTGATTGTGCAGGATGGGCCGATTGAGCTTCCGTCGCACTACGATGCATCTAAGATTGTGCCTATCGATTATTATAAACCACGTTCCGTTGCGGTTATTGGTGCATCCGATGACAAGACCAAGATGGGGTATGCAGTGTTTCACAACCTGTTGCAGTTCCCCGGCGAAGTTTATCCTGTCAACAACAAACGCAGTGAGATTCAGGGTGTGAAATGCTACCCAACTCTTTCAGCTCTCCCCGATCCGATTGACATGGTGGTGATCACTGTCCCGGCCCAGCTCGTTCCAAGCATCATGGAAGAGTGTGGTGAGAAGGGTGTGAAGATGGCCGTTGTTATCACCGCAGGATTTAAGGAAATGGACGAGAATGGTCGTGCCCTTGAGAATAGGATGATAGAGATTGCGAAGAGTTACGGTATTCGCATCGTTGGTCCGAACTGTTTAGGCCTGATTCTCCCACCGTACAAGTTAGATACGACGTACGTGTCCACTTCTCCTCTACCAGGCGACCTTGCGTTCATCTCCCAGTCCGGAGCAATTGTCAATGCAATTGTTGGGATTTCGCTCTCGGAAGGTCTTGAGATGGGATATTCAGAGGTTGTATCGGTCGGCAATCAATCGGATCTTGATTTCCTTGATTACATGAGTTATGCCCAGCGCGATCCGCATACCAAAGCAATCATTCTCTATATTGAGGAGATTAAGAACGGTGTGGCCTTCATGGAGATGGCAAAAGAAATCACGAAAACCAAACCAATTGTAGCAATCAAGGCCGGTTCTTCCAAGCGAGGACAGGCTGCCGCCGCGTCGCACACAGGATCGCTTTCTGGAGCCTATGAAGTATATATGGAGGCGTTCCGTAAGTGCGGTGTGACACCTGTGAAAACGTTGCCAGGTGCATTCAAAGTGGCAAAAATCCTTTCCAACACAAACTGCGCTCCGAAGGGGTGTCGTGCAGTGGCTATCACGAATGCCGGAGGATTTGCTGTTCTTTCCAATGATTACGCCGAGACGTGGGGTGTTGAGATTATTGATCTCCCTAAAGAGATGATCGATGAGATGAATACGTTCCTTCCTCCATTCTGGAACAAAAACAATCCGATCGATCTTCTGGGCGATGCAGATGAAGCACGATTCCGCGGGGTATTTGATGTACTCTGCCGCAACCAAGATCTATGGGATATGGCCATTCTCGTCAATTTCCCGAACAAAGTGTTGAGTCCCGAGCAGGTTGCACGCGTACTGATTGATTATTCGAAGAAAACAGATAATCTACTGATCGGAACGCTGATAGGTGGAGATTGCATGAAACCTGGCGTATCACTGCTTTCCCAGCATAACATTCCGGTGTTCGAGGAGTTGGAGTTCACCTATAGAACACTCGGTCACTTAAGCTGGACTTCGGATCGAACTGCAGATCGATGATCCTTTTTTTTACATATTTTGGTTTTACCTTCAAAAACTCTGAATTTTTCTGAAATGATGTAACTATGAATTTTTAACAGGCCAGAATATTTTCTTGTCTGTATTATTAACATCAATCAATATAATCAATATAATAATGCACGATGATACATCTAATATATGGGTGTGTTTATCATTGTCTGAACTGTGGATGTGATATATTGATCTTGGAATTTATTTTGAGTACACACCACAGAAATATACCACAGAATGTTTTTTGTGAGAGTGGTGTAAAACCACGTTTTTTGAGGATTTTTCCACGACTTGATGTACCGCAAGATGGTAGAGCATGCTTCGAGATGGTAGTGTGTCTGATTAGTGCCTTGCGGCAGCTGCGACTCGAAACTGTACTCTTTTCCTCGTAGTGGAGAATGCTGGTGATCATCAAAAATATGGGTGATTTTTTCGTCAGTTCCACAGCCGTAAGATTAATGTAGATCTCTGTTGAACCGATATTTACCTAGCTGCATACTCGCTCTGATTCGAATAATTCCTGCAAAATTGAACGGATCTGATTTTCATACCCAAATTTCATACCTTTGAGGATGGGTGCTGAGTAACCATCGAGGAAATTCATATCTGTGTATGTTGCGGAACACGATCCTGTGTTTCCACAATTCATCACAAAATTCTCTGATGTTTTGCATACCAGACTATCTTCGAGTACAACCTGGATATCTGATGTACGTTTGTTGGTGATCGGAATGTGCATAACATCTATCCATGAGGTGATGATTGGAGCGAAACTCAGTTCCACGTGAATTCCGATAATTAAGAACAGAAAAAGAAGCATTTTAGCACAGAGTTCAAAGGCACATCATGAAAAACTGTGATTGTTTATCTGGTAAATAACATCAGGGAGAGACTACCTGAATGAAAATAACTCAATCAACTAAATTTTTTTGTGACATCATACATCCTATTAATTGTACATCAACGATTCCAGTTGCTTAGTTATTTCTGGCATTTCCAAATACATGAAAAAGAAATCATGTTCAACGAGATTTGTTCTCCCATCTATTTTATAAATTCAGTTAACTAAATTAATTCAATTATGACTGACTTATTCTTAAATATGATTCAGCCAAATAGAATCTGGATTAGTATGAGACTGATCATAACTCATATTTTCTCAACACATTCTGTGTTCATAGTACTCATCACAGATGTTGCAGATTGTATCAGAATCGACACGCTGGAACCACAAAATACAGCCACAACACGAATCCCTGTTGTGACTTCTACGTCAATTGCATCTAAACGAAGAGCTGCAAAACGAGATGACAGTACCAATTGCTCTCATGATTATTCTAGTCGTGGAATGTATCGACGAGAGGATGGGTATCCATTCTCAGCTGGATGTTTGGGATATATGACAGAAATCTTTGAAGTTACTGTGGTTCAGGCGTTTGCGTAATATTTATGCCTATTCATCTTTTTTTGACCGGAGATACTCAGGTTGGCAAAAGTACTATTATTTCCCATGTGGTTGCTCAGCTTGGTGTTCCTGTATCAGGGTTCCGGACTATCACTGTCGCAGGAGAAAACGGAGAGTCTGATCTTTTTTTGATTCCTGCTGCAGGTACGCGGGATGACTTCACATCAGCATCACACCTTGCTCACCGCACACCTGGGAGGATACCTGAAGTGCATCCAGATGTTTTTCATTCCTGTGGTGTACCGCTGCTTGCGTTTTGTTCAGGTCCATTGATTCTTATGGATGAACTTGGATGGATGGAAAATTCGTCCTTTTTATTTCAGACTGCTGTGTTTTCCGTTCTTGATGGGACAATTCCTGTGCTTGGTGTTGTCCGCGATCGGCGGTTACCGTTTCTGAATGCGGTGCGGGCACATCCAAATGTGGAAGTTTTTGTGATCACGAGGGAGAATCGCAGGAAGATGCAAAATGTTGTGCTTCGATTGATGCAGAAGCGGCTCGAAATATGAGTTGACCATTTAAATTCTGTTTTGAAAGAAAAGAGGGATGGTAGTTGGCAAAATTACAAAGTTTCGTTTTAAATATATATTTAATCAATCAATATAATACATAATATGTCTATATTATTTAATATGATTAATGCAGAAAACACCATCTCATGGATGGGAAATGTCGATGATTGTTGCATCGATGGATTCATCGAGTGAATTGAGTAATTGATAATAGTTTCGCAATACTCGCTGATGATGGCGGTGCAGGAAATAGTTTCTCCTGCAACTTGGTATCATATTGCGCTGAAGTAATATTATCTGCTGCTTCTAGTTTAATGATTGCAGATTCGAAATCAACTGTTTTGATGGAATAACGTGGTGTATGTGTACTTTGAACCCTTCACGATGATTTTTAGGGTGAGATCCTGTGGCATTAAATTTTCATTGATCGCCATCCGATCACTATTCCAAGGAGAAAGTGAAAATATTTTAGCAGATAACAACTTCCCACTTCAAGACTGTGTTTTTTCGAGGTACTCAACAATGAAATTCTGGAGATAGGATTGTGAAAAATGGATTGAACGCTTTGTTGCATGATATAAGCAGATTTTACGATAGACTTGTTTGAGTTGATAAATACTCTTATCTTCAGTATGATACGTTGATAAAATTTGAATGACTGGATAATGCCAATCAGTCATTGGAGCGATGATTTTGGTTATTTCATCCTGACTATAACCACGCGATATGGGTGGATTGATCAGGAGTGTTCAAAAAAAGAATGTGAAACAAAGTTCATGAAGACGTGGCGAAGGAAATAAGTGTAGTTGTCCAGAATCCATAGTTTAAGATGGTAATATTCCGCGAGATATATGATCCAAAAAAATGTGAAATAAATTGAATCAGTTTCGACCTCCGAAGAGTTCCCAAGATTTCTCCAGTGCATCAAGAGCCGGAAGTTTTTTTCCCGTCAAAAACTCGATACATGCACCACCACCTGTGGATAGATGCGAGTACATAGATTCCAGACCTAGCTGTTTTATGACAGCTGCCGTGTGACCGCCACCGCAAACCGAAAATTCAGCATTCGTTGCAGCGTGAAGCAACTCATAGGTACCGGTTGTAAATTCTTGTCTCTCGAACATCCCGGCTGGGCCGTTAAAAACAACAGTTCCCGACTCTCGAAGTAGCTTGGAAAAGATTTCGATGGACAAATTACCCATGTCAAGGATAGGACAATCGGTTGGTGTCGCACCCACGGTATACTCACGACGTTCTCCATTTTGTTTGACCGCGACATATTTGGGAAGGATCACTTTGTCTGGGTGAGCATCAAGGATCGCTTTTGCTTTGGAGATCTCGCCATCATATCCAAGAATTTTGATGAGATTTGTAGATGGAATACCGATGTCAATGCCTTTTGCAAGGTAAAATACGTTTGCTACAACCCCGATGATCGCAACGTGGTCTGCAGTGCCGTTTGCAAGAACATGGCCTGCAACCGAGATGGAGTCGTCAACCTTCGTTCCTCCGAGAACAAATGTTACTGGTTTGGGTGCGGACGTAAACACACGGGAGAGATTTTTGATTTCTTTTTCCATCAGGAGTCCAGCGACGGTGTGCAGCGCAAACGGTAGGCCGGTGATTGTCGGCTGCGAACGGTGTGCGGTACCGAATGCATCGTTAACAAAAATATCTGCCATCGATGCAAGTTTTTTGACCAAATGAGTATTTTTTGCATCTTCTGGTTTCATTGTTAAGTTTTCTTCGGCGTTGAACCTGATATTCTCCATGAGAATAACATCGCCAGGATGCGACTTACAAATGACGTTTTTTGCACATCGGCCGAAGATGTCGTCCACATAGGTAACCGACATTCCGAGCAGACGTTCCAACAGATCGGCATGGGCTTCTAGCGTTGTGAAATCCTCTTTTCCCGGACGACTCTGATGGGCAAGCAC